>SHUN01000054.1 GCA_009697495.1 Bryobacterales bacterium
GGCATTGGAGAAGCTGATGCCGCCTGGGTTACCAAACCGCGGAACTGCAACTGCACGCGTTCCGTAATGACGAAGTTTTTGAACATGGAGAAATCCACTCGACGTTCGCCGGGTCCGCGCAGCGTGTTGTACCCGGTGCTGCCCAGATGGCAAAGATCGGGGCGGCTGGCGATTTGGCAAGTGACGCGCTGGAAAGCGGCCGGGTTGAACCAGAGCTTACGATTGGGTCCGCTGAGCTCCGGATTGCTGATCTGGTCCGGACGAGCCGCGCCGTTCGGCAGCGACAGGTCGCCGGCGCCTTGGCCAATCGTGAATGGGAAGCCGGAGGCGAGGCTCAAGATGCCGTTCAACTGCCAGCCGCCGATGACGTGCTTAGCGGGGCCTCGCAAATTCTGACCGGGGAGTTCTCGCCGCCGCCGTGCAATCTGCCATACGTTTTCGGGATCACGCCCTTTGACGCCCGCTTTTGCCGAGCATAATCGACAGCTTGCAGATGAAAGTCCTTTTCACAGGAGGTGACGTAATTGCGAAGCTCAAGGTCGCCGCCCAGGGGATTGCATTCCTCACATTCCCTAAATTCCACGTCGTCCGATAAAGCTCGGAATGTCCCGTTTTCCATGGGCCACCGCGACGACTTCGACAAGACCCTTTATGGTCCGATAGAGGACCAGGTAGTTTCCGACGGGCCAAAAAAGGAGAGGGCGATCCTCGGCTAAATCCTCTCGCCGATGTCCCATTCCGGGCGTCGAGGCCAAAGCTAGAAGCTGGTCATATATCTCTCCGATAAGGCGGTCGGCGGCTTCAGGGCTATCCGCGGCGATGTACTCCCAAATGTCGTCGAGATCCTGGGCGGCGTCCGGAGTAAGGACGAATCTCTTCATACACGCTTCCGGCGGCGCAACTCAGACTTTTCGCGAATCTGAGCGAAGACCGTTTCTCCATCCAAGCCTTCGCCTCGATCAAGCGAAGCCAGACGACGGTCAACTCCAGAACGAAATTCTTCCAACTGAGCGGCCCGTGCCTGTTCGCGATCCTCAAGAAGGCGAAGTGCTTCCCGAACTACTTCACTTGCTGAAGCGTAGCGGCCATCCATCACCTTCGTATGAACGAAGTTTTCGAGTTCGAGAGTCAGGGATACATTCATGAGAATACTCCAATAAATCTTCTTCAACGTAACCCTGATAACGAGCTTTGTCAAGGTATGACATTTCTTTCGGCCGGACGTCAGCCAGTTTCCGCCGCCGTGGAGGTTCGACGCGGTGCCGGTATACCTGCAAAAAACCCCGCCGGAGCGATCCGGCGGGGCTTTCTGCGAGTGACGAATGGGCCGGCTAGAAGAACAGCTTCAACCCGAACTGCATGCGCCGCATCGGGTTCCGAATGCCGCGAATTTCGCCATCCCGGCTGCCGTTGGCCGTGATCTGGTTGGCATTGGAGAAGCTGATGCCGCCTGGGTTACCATACCAAGGCGTATTCGTTGCGTTGAAGGCTTCCCAACGGAACTGCAACTTCACGCGTTCCGTAATGACGAAGTTTTTGAACATGGAGAAATCCACTCGACGTTCGCCGGGTCCGCGCAGCGTGTTGTACCCGGTGCTGCCCAGATGGCAAAGATCGGGGCGGCTGGCGATCTGGCAAGTGACGCGCTGGAAAGCGGCCGGGTTGTACCAGAGCTTACGATTGGGTCCGCTGAGCTCGGGATTGCTGATCTGGTCCGGACGAACCGCGCCGTTCGGAAGCGACAGGTCGCCGGCGCCCTGGCCAATCGTGAAGGGGAAGCCGGAGGCGAGGCTCAAAATGCCGTTCAATTGCCAGCCGCCGATGACATGCTTGGCGGGACCGCTTAAATTCCGGCCCGGCAATTCGTACACCCAGTTAGTTACCACACGGTGCGTCTGGTCAAACTGGAAGAGGCCGCGCGATCCGCGGCGATCACGCGGATTCTGGAGCGATGCGCCTTCCTGCCCGCCGTTTTCGCCGTCCCCGTGGGACTTGCTATAGGTATAGGCAATCCCAAAGGTGAGACCCTTATTGCTGCGCTTGTCCAGTTTTACCTGTACTCCGTGATAGAACGACTCGCCGTAGGAATCCAGGTAGCGAATGCGGCCCATCGCCTGTACGCCGAGCTTCGGCGTCGCCGCGTCGTAAAACTCCGGATACGGCCGATTCGACTGCAGGAAGGTGGTAGCCGGACGTAGCGGGTCGTTCCAATTGATCACGCTGTTTCCGACGTTCGTGCCCTTGCTGCCGGCATAGCCGATAGACAACGCCATGCTGGAGGGAAGTTCCCGTTGCAGGTCGAAACTCCATTTCCATACGGCTCCGTCCTTATAATCATTGGGCAGATAGAGCACGTCGATAGGCCGGACCGTGTTGGCACCGCCGCCACGGGTAAGAAATGGATCGTCCAGCGTAAGCACATTGGAACCCGGCACGTAAGTTTGGGAAGCAATCGAATAGCTCTGACCGTCGGCACCGACCACGTTGTTGTTTTGGGCGGGCCTCATGGAGGTGAGGTAGACCTGGCTGCCGGCCTTGGGCGGCATCAGGTTCAGGATGGTGAACGTGTTCTGATGCTGAATGTTGTCGAACCAGCCCGCTCCGGTGCGGATGACCCACTTATCCGTCGGACGGTATGCGATGCCGATACGCGGCATGAAGAAGCGGAAGCGCTGCTGTTCCGCATTCTTAACGGCGCCCACTTCCCCTAACGCGTTGGGAAAAATGGTGGGAATGATGGTGCCGTCCGGCTTCTTGAATCCTTCGCCGCGGCCCATTTTTGCGCCCAGCCCAGGGATATTCAGAGTGCGTTGCAGGCCCTTGCCGTCCACCGGCCAGCCGTTGTAGTCGTAGCGCAAGCCCAAGTTGACGGTCAGTTTCGACGACACTTTCCAGTCGTCGTTAATGTAGGCTCCGCCGCGTTGTGCCTTGGGAAAGGTGAGCGGCAAGCCTTCGGGCGTCTGCGTCGTGCTCGGCCGCCCCAGAAGGAACGATGCGAGCGAGAAGCCCGTCTGTTGCCCGCTGAAGCCCAGCAAGCCCTCTTCGAGATTGGCTGCGCCGCGCTCAATGGTCAATCCATAGTATTCCGCGCCAAACTTGAAGTTATGCTTGCCCTTGAACCAGGAGAGATGATCTCCGAACTGATAGGTATTCATCCGGTCGTAGCCGTTGCCGTTTGTAAGTTCCTGAAGCGGGAACGGCAGGCCGGTAAACTGCGGAATGCCATGCTCGCGCGGCGTCAACTTCCGATTTCCATCCGACGGGATGCGAAATTGGCCAACGCCTAAAGCATCCATGTCGAATGTGGTGTTGTCGGTACGAGGATTGAAGGTCAGATCATTGGAGGTCTGAAAGCCAACGCGAAGTTCGTTGATCATGCTCGAACTGAAAGTGTGAATCCATTGAGTCGCCAAATTCGTTACTTGCGAGTTAACGAAGACCGGAAGATTCGGATTAATGTTGGTGCGCGTCAAGTCCGAACGGTCCCAGGCCAAGCGGGCGAAGACGCGATCCTTGTCCGAAAAGTTGTGGTCTACGCGGGCGAAGTACGTGTTCACGTTGATCGGCTGCGGCACCGCGGCGCGAGCCGTGAAGTCCAACGGATCCTGCTGGATAAACTGCGCCTTCGGAACATAGTTTTCCAACATTTTGAGAGCGCCAGGATGCAGCCGGGAGCGGGGAATCGTATTGTTCGGAAACAGGTTGCCGGTATCGGGATCCCAAATGAGCGTGGGTTGAACGAAGCGGGCGTTCGCGGTATAGCCGCGTTGCAAGCGGCTGAAATCGCCGTTGCGGAATTCGTCAATCGGGAAGTTGGCCGTGCTGACGATCCCTTCCCGCGTGCGGCGCGCTTCGTAGTTAAATGCCCAGAACGTCTTGTTCTTGCCGTTATAGAGTTTCGGAATCACCACCGGACCGCTAACTACAAAACCATACTGGTTCTGCCGCAGCGGATTCTTCTTCAGCCGTTCCAGGCCAGCCGCGCGTTCGAAGTTCAGAAAGTAATTCTCGGCGTCAAACGCGTCGTTGCGCAGGAAGTTGAACAGCGTTCCGCGAATCTGATTCGTGCCGCTCTTCATCGTGATGGTGACCTGCGCGCCGCCGCCGAAGCCGTACTCCGCCGTATAGGCGTTCGTTTGGATCTTAAACTCTTCAATGGCCTCGATCGACGGAACGAAGTTCATGATGTGAATGCGCGGATCCTTGGCGTCCACGCCGTCGAGCGACGCCACTTGGTTCGTTTCCCGCTGTCCATTGGCGATGACGGAGAAGCCTTGACCCGGAATCGGGAAGCCGCCCCCGCCGTCGCCGAGGCCCGTGCGTATTCCGTATTGGACACCCGGAACCAGTACCGCCAAACTCTGCATGTTGCGCCCATTCAACGGCAGTTCAATAATCCGGCGGTTCTCAATCACCGCGCCGACCGTCGCATTTTCCGTCTGCAAAGTCACCGCGTTGGCGACAACTTCAATCGACTCCGTCACGCTGCCCACATCCAGCTTAAAATCTTGCCGGACCTGCGACGCAGTCTCCAGGCGCAGTCCCCTAACAAGGCCGGCCTTAAATCCCGGCCGTTCGCAACGCACCGAATAGTCTCCCACCGGGAGCAGCGGAAACGAATAGTTTCCCGTCTCATTGGATTTCGTGGTTAAGGCAACGTTGGTACCTTGATTCGTCGCGGTGATGTTGGCGCCGGCAACGAATGCGCCTGTCGAATCGGTCACAAGACCTTGGATCGATTGCGTCGTGGATTGGCCGAATGCGATAGCCCCAGCGACCACGAACATCGGTAATATCGATAACTTGCGAGATGGCATCATTTTTTCCCTCTCAGATTGAGTAAGTCTTACTGTTCACTTTCCGCGTTTGGGAGAATCGGAGAACATGCAGCCGAGCCATTGATCTTTTCTCACATAGCCTCCCTTGAAGAAACCTGAATGAAACCATTTAATGAGATTCATACGCCGGTGTCAACCGTAAACAGTTGTGACACGGTCGCCAACGCCGCCATTCCCGCTGTCTCCGCCCGCAATACATTCGGCCCCAAACTCCGCGGCATCCATCCCGCTTCCAATGCCAATTCCCTCTCTCGTTCCGCCCATCCCCCCTCCGGTCCCAACAGTAACGCCACGCTTTCATCCTGCGACAAAGTCAATCCAACCAATAACGGCCCCTGCCGCAACTCATCCAGTAAAATTCGCTGCGAAGCCTGTATTTGCAGGGCTTCGAGTAGCTTCACGGGCGCGTCTAACAAAGGCAAAGTCATCCGCCGGCACTGCTGACTCGCCTCTAACAATATCCGCTCCCAACGCTCCTTCCGCTTCGGCGCGGCTTGCTCCAGCCCCCGCTCACTCCGCTCCGCAATCACAGGCACAATCCGCGCCACATTCAGCTCCGCCGCTTTCTCCAACAACCATTCAAAATGTTCGAATTTAAATAAGCTGGCGAGCAAAGTAACATCCGGTACCGGCGCCAAGTCCGGTAGCCGTTTCGTCACCTTAAACACCACCGAACTCTTCCGCGCCGCCGTCACCGTGGCCAGATACAGATGCCGGTTGTCGGAGATCTCAAACTGCTGCCCCTCCTCCACCCGCAGGACGCGTACCAGGTGTTGCGCCGCGTCGCCAGTGAGTTCCGCCTCGTCGCGCCGCACTTCAGGAACATAGAATAATCGCCGTGCCATGTAGAATATGAGTCTACGATGATTGCCCACTTGCGCGGCAGCGTGCTGGAAAAACACCCGAACGTTGTGATTGTCGAAGCCGGCGGCGTGGGCTATGAAGTCCACATCCCGGTCTCGACGTTCACGCGCCTCCCCGACGTTGGCGGCGAAGCCAAACTTCGCATCCACATGCACGTCCGCGAAGACGCCATGCTCCTCTATGGCTTCCATACGCCGGAGGAAAAACTGCTCTTCGAAAAACTCATCACCGTCAGCGGCATCGGACCGAAGGTCGCGCTAACGGCCCTTTCCGGCATCGCTCCCGCCGAACTCGTCCAAGCCATTCGCGGCGGTGATCTTGTCCAATTGACCCGCATTCCCGGCGTGGGCAAGAAGACCGCCGAACGCATGGTCGTCGAACTCCGCGACAAACTCGACCTGGTCATCGCCGGTGCCGCCGCCTCCGTTCCCATCGAAAAAGGCCCCCTGCTTTCCGAACTCGAACTCGATCTCATCAGCGCCCTGGTTAACCTTGGCTCGCAGCGCCCCGCCGCCGAAATCGCCGTTCGCAAGGCCCGCGCCGCCCTCCCCGATGGCGACTTTGAAAAACTCTTCCGCAAAGCAATGGAGCTGGTCCGCTGATGAAGGATCGCGAACTCATTTCCGGCGCCGCGCTCGATAGCGACAAGCAGTTCGAAACCGCTCTTCGTCCTACCCGCCTCTCCGATTTCACCGGCCAGACGCGCCTGAAGGAAAATCTCTCCATCGCCATTGAAGCCGCCAAACAGCGCGGCGACGCGCTGGATCACGTTCTTTTGTACGGTCCGCCCGGGCTGGGCAAAACCACGCTCGCTAACATCATCGCCGGCGAGCTCGATGTCGCTTTCGACCAAACCGCCGCGCCCATCATCCAGAAGAAACTCGACCTCACCGGCGTCCTCACCAACCTCCGCGAGAAGCAGGTTTTCTTCGTCGACGAAATTCACCGGCTCCAGCCAGACATCGAAGAAATTCTCTACTCCGCCCTCGAAGACTTCCGCGTTGACATCATGATCGGCACCGGCGTCGGCGCGCGAACCCATTCGATGAACATCAATCACTTCACCGCCATCGGCGCCACCACGCGCCAGGGGCTCATTAGCGCCCCTCTGCGCGGCCGCTTCGGGCTTGTCCTAAGGTTGAACCCCTACGACATCAGCGACCTCACCTCGATCGTCCTGCGCAGCGCCGGCCTGCTCCAAGTGCAAGTGGATGAACCCGGCGCCGCCGAAATCGCCCGCCGCGCCCGCGGTACGCCCCGCATCGCCAATCGGCTCCTCCGCCGCGTCCGCGACTACGCCCAGGTCCGCGCCAAGGGCCACGTCACCCACGCTGTTGCGACGACGGCGCTCGATATGCTCGAAGTCGACCGCTACGGTCTCGACGAGATCGATCAGAAAATCATGATGACCGTCCTCGAAAAATACTCCGGCGGTCCCGTTGGCATCAAGACCATCGCCGCCTCCATCGACGAAGAAGAAGCCACCATCGAAGACGTCTACGAGCCCTATCTCATGCAGATGGGCTTCCTCGATCGCACTCCCCGGGGCCGCGTCGCCACGCGCCGCGCCTTCGAATACTTCAAAGTCCCGCCGCCGCCAACCGCCCAACCCAACCTGTTTTGACAACCATCTATCTAGCTCTCGGCTCCAATCTCGGCGACCGCGAGGCTCTCCTCAACGAAGCCATCGAACGCCTCCGCGTCGAACAAATTGAAACTGTCCGTCGTAGCACGATCATCGAAACCGCCGCCGCCTACGTCCTTGATCAGCCCCATTTTCTCAACATGGTCATCGAGGCGCAGACCGAACATTTCGCCTTCGAACTCCTCAATCGCATTCAAAAGGTGGAGACGGAAATGGGCCGGCAAAAAACCATCGATAAAGGCCCGCGCAACATCGACATCGACATCCTCCACTTCGACGAATTGACCCTGCAAACGCCCCATCTCACGCTCCCGCACCCCCTCATTCACGAACGCCCTTTCGTCCTCATTCCGCTGGCCGAACTAAGAACCGGGCTGTACCCCAAAAAATAATTTGATTTCTGGCAATTCTTCTGAGAAAATACACCGAGCAAGAAGCCATCCGCAGATTCCCCACCGCGCCGAAGGAATGTAACCCTCACGGCGTGAATGGAGCGGTGTGGTGTTTAGCATTAGGAGAGCGGTAGTGAGAGAAAAAGGTGTCGTGAAATGGTTCAACGCTGCAAAGGGCTACGGCTTTATCCAGCGTTCCAGCGGTGAGGACGTATTTGTCCATTTTTCCGCCATTCAAATGAATGGTTACAAGTCTCTCGATGAGGGCACGGAGGTGGAATTCGAGGTCAAGACAGGCCCGAAAGGCCTGCAGGCCGAAAACGTCGGTCGCCCCTGACACCGCACAGAATCCAGGTTTCGTCGAAAGGCCGCCCCACTCGGGCGGCCTTCGTGTTGGGGTGCCATCTAATGATCCGCAATCCCCCCGTCCGGGAACCGCAACTGCTGCCGCGTATGCGGCTGATACGGCCGCAGCGCCGCCACCTTCTCATCCAGATTCACACCCAATCCCGGCCGGTCCGGCGGTTGTGCAAACCCTGACTTATAATCAATCCCGCCGCCATAAAACAGATCCTTCCAATACTGCTCATTCCCTCGATGCGTGATCTCCTGAATCGCGAAATTCGGCGTCGAAAAATCCACATGGAGCGAAGCCAGCGTGCTCACCTCGCTCTGCGGATTGTGCGGCGCCAGCTCCACCCGGTACGCCTCCGCAATCGTCGCAATTTTCTTCATCTCCAAAATCCCTCCGCAATGCACCACGTCCGGCTGGACAAAGTCCACCAAATGACGCTGACACAGCGGCGCGAATCCATACTTCGTAAACAGCCGCTCCCCCGTCGCCAACGGGATCCTCGTCGAAGCGCGCAAATGCGCCAACTCCTCCAGATCCTCAATCTGCGTCGCCTCTTCCACAAAGTACGGCCGATACTCCTCCGCCCGCCGGCAGAAATCAATCGCCATCACCGGAGTCGCCTTCCCATGCAAATCGATGCAAATCTTGAAGTCGTCGCCAACCGCCGCGCGCACGGCTTTCAGATTCGCGATGCCCTCGCTAACGGAACGCTGCGGATCGATCACATCCCCCTGCGTCGTAATAAACGCAGCCTTGCAACCCGTCCATCCTTCCTGTTTAGCCTGAAGCCAGGCCTGCGCATAAGCCTGAGGCGAACTCCCGCCGGCATGCACATACATCTGCACCCGGTCTCTCGCCCGCCCGCCCAATAACTTCCAAATCGGCTGCCCCAGCGCCTGGCCCAATATGTCCCACAACGCAATCTCCACCGCGCTAATCGCCGAGTTCAGTATCGGCCCGCCGCGCCATCGGGGCCAGCGATACATCGCCTGCCAATGCATCTCGATGTCCGCCGGATCCTTCCCAACCAAATAGCGCTTATGCTCCTCAATCGCCGCCGCGACGGTTGCTTCCTTGCTCGTCACCGACCCCTCGCCCAGCCCCGTCAACCCCTGGTTCGTATAGATCTTCACGAACACATAGTTCACCGCGTTCGTACCGCCGCGATTGACGATGAACGTCTTCAAATCCGTGATCTTCAAGTTCAACGGCTTGGCCTGCGCCCGCGCCTGCGCCAGCAGTCCGTCCGTCGAACAAAGCGCGGCAATTCCCGCCGTCGCGCTATCAAGTAATTCCCGTCGTGTCATGACGGGTATTCTACACGCTCAAACCTTCCGTAGTAATACGCGAGAGAGCAACTCCCAGAACGCCGCCAGCGTCAACAGCAGCGACACCAGCGAAAGCAGCTCCCACAGTTTTTCCCGCGTATCGTCCACCCAGCCCGGCAGTCCGGCCAGATACGCCACCACGAATCCGCCCGCTAATCCGCCCAAATGCGCGGCATTATCAATCATCGGCAGAAATCCGCCCATGACAAAGCCGATCCCCGCGTTCAACAGGCAAACCGTTTGCAGCCGCCGCGCGACAAGCGATTTGCTCAGCACGCCGTAGGCGATCAACGCGCCCAGCAGCCCAAATATTCCGGCGCTGGCGCCCAACGACGGAACCCGCGGCGCCCACATCGCGCTGAGGATAAAGCCCGTCAACGTCGCGGCCGAATAACTCGCGAACATCCGTCGCGTCCCGTAGATCTCTTCTACAATCGTGCCCACGTTATAGAGCCCGGCCATGTTGAGGAAGATATGCAGGAACTGCACTACCGTTAGCCACCACGGAGTCCGCGGATCGAAGCTCAACCCCTGATGCAGATACCCCGCCGTGATCAATCGATACCAGTCGCCGTTCTGGATCGCCGGAAGCCACTTCTCGCCATACTGCACCAGCGAGCGAGTGCCCGTAAACGTGTTCACGGCGAACAGCAGCACGTTCACAATCAGGATCAGCCCGACCGCCATTTTGCCGTTTGGCATCAGCCAATCCAGCAACGGCGATCGCTTCGCCCGCCCGAGTCCCGTCGCTCCAATCGTGATTCCGCAGTGCGGGCAATGGTCGCTCCGCGCATCGATCAACACCCGGCAGTTCGGGCAAAAGCGGCTCGTGCTCACCGTCTTAGCCGACTCCGATGTTCAGCGCGTTATGCAGCATAATTCGGCGCGCCAGTTCATAAAATGCCAGCAGTGTGAGCAGCAGCGATGCCAGCGAAAGCAGCCCCCACAGTTTCTCCTTGGCTGCCGTGGCGTCCTCCGGCAGTCCCGACAGATAGGCCACGGCGAACCCGCCCGCCAGCCCGCCAAGATGCGCCGCGTTGTCGATCATCGGCATGAAACCGCCCATCGCAAAGCCAATCGCCGCGTTCAACAGGCACTGCTGCTGCAAATGCTTCGCGGCG
>SHUN01000055.1 GCA_009697495.1 Bryobacterales bacterium
ATACGCCAATCGCCGAGATCAGCAATCCGAACTTCGGACGGATCAACGAAGCGTCCGCGTCGCGGCTCATTACCGTCGGCGCGCGTGTGGAGTGGTGAACCTTAACGCCGGTGGATTCTAACCAGGTCCGGGCCGAGCTGTTGCAAAGTTACTTTGCCGCACATGGCCATGTCGCGGGCGAGTTCGGATTGTAATTGCTCCATCACTTGCTGGACGCCGCGGGCGCCGTAGGCGGCGAGGCCCCAAAGTGGCGGACGTGCGGCTAACACGGCGCGCGCGCCAAGGGCGAGAGCCTTCAGTATGTCGCTGCCGCGCCGGAAACTGCCGTCGATCAGGACCGGGATTTTCTTGTTGATCTCGGCGGCGATGCTGGGCAGGACTTCGATCGGCTGCGCGAGGCCGGGCACGGATGGCGAACGATAATTGGAGACGATAATGCCATCTGCGCCGCGCTGCTGGGCGAGTTGGGCGTCTTTGGGGCTCATTATTCCTTTGATCAGCAAAGGAAGCTTGGTGGCTTTGCGCAGGCGATCAAAGTTGGCCCAATCGAAGGGCGCGGTGAGGATTAACACTTTGGCGGAGGGTGGGATTACCTGTTTGACGGCGTCGAGTTGGAGCCAGGCGGGTTGGTCGATGGGAATAGTGGGATTTGCGGAGATTACGACGGCGGTATTGGCGGCGCTGGCGCCTTCGATCATCGCCTTCTCCGCGCCTGGGTGGAAGCGGCCCTGGAGGGCGGTGGGGCCGATGAGGATTGGGGCGAACAGACGCTGGCCGAACAAGTCGAGGGTGAGATCGAGTCCGAGGGTGTTGACCATCAGCCGCGGACGAAGGGTGATCCGGTCAAACGCGGCACGGTCACTGCCGGCGATTTCGGAGAACACGGCGGGCGGCAGCATGCGTTGCGCCATGGCTTCCATTTCGAGCGTGTTCACCAGCTCTTCGATGGGTGCCAGGCGTTGGGCTGTCAGAGGCGCACCGCTGAGCAGAATGGCTTGACGGCGGGTCATGGAAAGTCCGTCCTGACAAGCGAACGATCAATGGCGGCCAGACTCGGACAGCCGGTGGCGGCCATGGCCTGCACAAGTTCGGCTTGCATGATTTCAAGGACCCGCTGGACGCCGGGAGCGCCATAAGCGCCGAGGCCCCAACGCGGGACGCGGCCCAGACAGACGGCGCTGGCACCGAGGGCGAGCGCCTTCAAAACGTCCGATCCGCGGCGCACACCGCTGTCGAATAGCACAGGGACACGGCCCTTTACCGCGTCGACAATTTCGGGGAGAACTTCGAGTGTTGACGGGCCGTAATCCAGCGAACGGCCGCCATGGTTGGAGACGTAGACGCCGTCGAGGCCGTGCTCCAGGCAGAGAAGCGCGTCTTCCGCGGTCACAATGCCTTTGGCGAGTAGGGGAACCTTAACCATTTTGCGGAGTTCAGCGAAGAGTTTCCAGTCTTGAAAAAGGCGAAAATCCCGAATGCGATAAGGGGTGCGGGGTTTTACTTCGCGCGTCGAACCGCGGCGGCCAGAGGCGGGAGTGAGGTTGCGGTCGTGCATCTCCCGTTCGTAAGCGGAGGCCTGTTGATCAATGGTGACGACGACGGCGCGGCAGCCGGCGGCTTGCGCGCGGTCGAGCGTTTCGCGGTTGAGCTCCGGGTCCTCTTTCGCGTAGAGTTGGAACCAGAAGGGGCCGGTGGCGGCCGCGCCGATCTTTTCGATGGGGAGGCTGGCGACGTTACTGACAATCATCGGCGTATTGGACGCGGCGGTGGTGCCCTGGCGGGTTGCGGCCTCGCCCTCCGGGTGGAGCGCGACGTGCGCGGCCGTGGGAGAGACTAAGATCGGGTAGGCCATCTTAGTGCCGAATAACTCGGTGGCCGTGGCTGGCGTCGCTGCGTGACTGATGACGTTGGGGACTAAGTCAACCCAGTCAAATGCCTGGCGGTTACGGCGGAGCGTGAATTCGCCGTCAACGCCGTAGGCGGTGTAGTTGTAAACCTGGCGGGGCAATTTGGCGTGGAAGACGGGCTCGAAGTCCAGGGCGGTGATGAGTTCGTCGAGTTTCGGGATGCGGTTGTGCTCGCGAAAGGGGTCAAGCTGCGCTTTCAGAATAGGCGACGCCGCCAGCATACCGGCGAGGGCTCGGAATGCCTGACGGCGCGACGGACAATGTTCCCAATTTTGCATGAAGTGGCCGAAAAAAACAGTATACAGGAGCGGATGGCGGCGTAGCAGAGCCTAACGTTCAAACGGCTCCACGTGCACCAATACGTTTTCAATCCAGTTCAGCCTGGTCCGCAACTCCGACTTCACCTTTCCCGCGACAATATGGGAATCGTGAACGGTCATCAGCGGGTCCACGTGAACGTGCATATCGACATGCCAGCGAAGCCCCGTCTTCCGAGCCAGTATCTTTTCCACATCGCGAACTCCGGGGACGCTTATCGCAACACGGCGCAATTCGACCAGGTTTGTATCGTCCGGCATGGTGTCAACTAACTGCTCAGACGTTTCCCACATCACTTGCGCGCCCAGGAAAAGTACAATTCCGCCCACCAGAACTCCGCCGATCGGATCGGCATTCGCGAATCGTTCCGGATTGTACAGCGTAAGTCCCAGCGCCGTCAGAGCCGTACATGCGGAGATCACATCCACGAAGTCATTCTTCCCATCCGCCGCTAAAGCGCCCGAGTGAATTCGCTTGGCCATCCTCAATTTGTAGTAACTCAGCGCGGCTTTGGCGCCCAGCGAAATGAGTAGAGGCCATATAGCGAAGGCCTGCGGCGGGCCGCCAATGTGTCCAATGCGCAGATAACTCTGGTAGCTAATGCCGGTGCCGGTTAGGCATAACATAATGCCGATGGCAAGTCCGGTAAGAATCTCGAATCGGCCATGACCGTACGGGTGGTTGCTGTCGGCCGGCCGGGCGGCAATAGTGAGCCCCAGTATCAGCAGTCCGGAAGCAAACACATCGGCGGCGGATTCGACGCCGTCCGCAACCGTGGCTGTCGAGCCGGCGGCGATGCCAACAGTTATTTTCAGTATGGCCAGCGCGCCGCTAACAACAAGCCCGGTGACGGCAATACGCCGGGCAAGCTGATAGGAAGTGGTCATATTTCCATGCTATCCAATACCGATCTATCCAATTACGATCAGAAGGTCCTTCGACTCAACTTGCGCGCCGGTCGCGACTAACTTCTGTTTCACCGTCCCTGCGATGGGCGCGTACACTGTGGTCTGCATTTTCATCGCTTCCATGACCAACAACCGGTCTCCTTTTTCCAGCTTTTGACCGAGTTCCACGGCGATGGAGGAAACCGCGCCAGGAATCGGCGCGCCGACCTGTCCCGGCTCCGCCGGATCGGCTTTCAGCCGCGCGGCCGCCGTGGGTTGCAGGCTCCTATCGCGAATCGTGATTTCCCTGGGCTGTCCGTTGAGCTCGAAAAATACCGTTCGAGTGCCGTCCGGATGCGCGTCACTCGTGGCTAAATATTTAATGATCAGCGACTTGCCGGCTTCAATGACGACATTGATCTCTTCGCCTCGCGACATACCGTAAAAAAACTGCGGCGTCGGCAGTGCCTCCAGGTCTCCGTAGGTCGCATGCGCCTTGGCAAATTTGACGAAGACATCCGGATACATCAAATAACTCAAAACGTCCGTGCGGCTGGGGCGGCGGCCGATTTTTTTCTCCACCAACGACGCTGTTTCCGCAATGTCGATCGACGCCAAATGCGCCCCCGGCCGGCCTTTCCGCGGCTTTCCGCCCTTCAGGATGATACTTGCCAGCTTCTTCGGCCATCCGCCCGGAGGCTCCCCAAGCGACCCTTCAAACATGTCTATCACCGAATTCGGCAATGTTAAAGTATGGTCAACCGGCAGCCGCTGAATGTCCTCCATCGTAAGTCCGTGCGACACCAGGAAGATAGCCATGTCGCCAACCACTTTGCTCGACGGCGTTACTTTGACGATATCGCCAAACGCCAGATTGACTTGCGAATACGTGCGCGCGATTTGCCCCCACTTCGGACCCAGGCCCATCGCCTCCGCCTGTTCCTTCAAGTTAGTAAATTGGCCGCCCGGCATCTCATGCAGATACACTTCGGCGGTTCCGGAGCTAAGACCGCTATCGAACGGTTTATACCAGGCGCGAACGGCTTCCCAGTAATCGCTCGCCTGGTTTAAAGAATTGAGATCCAAACCCGTTTCCCGAGGCATATTCGCCAAAGCGGCCACAATCGAGTTCAAATTCGGCTGGCTTGTCGTCCCGCTCATCGATGACAGCGCCGCGTCGCAAACGTTTACGCCCGCCTCCGCCGCCTTCAAGATCGACGCCGCGTTCACTCCACTTGTATCATGCGTGTGGAAGTGAATCGGCAGGCCAACCTCCTCGCGCAATGTCTTCACTAACTTATGCGCGGCGTACGGTCTGCACAATCCCGCCATATCCTTAATAGCCAGGATATGCGCGCCCATCTTCTCCAACTCCTTCGCCATCTTTACGTAATAGGAGAGCGAGTACTTATCCCGCTTCGGATCCAGAATATCACCGGTGTAACAAATGGCGGCTTCACAGACCTTGTTTGACTTACGCACCGCTTCCATCGGCACTTTCATGTTCGGGATCCAGTTTAAGGAATCGAACACGCGGAAAATATCCATGCCATTGTCAGCCGCGCCGTAGATGAACTCGCGCACAACGTTATCGGGATACGCCGTATACCCAACGGCGTTGGAGGCCCTCAGCAGCATCTGAAAGCAGATATTCGGAATCCCCGTTCGCAATAACCGGAGCCGCTGCCAAGGGTCTTCCAGCAGAAATCGCATGGAAACATCGAACGTCGCGCCGCCCCACATTTCCAGGCTGAAGAGTCCGCTCATGTTATGGGCGGTGAAGTTGGAAATGCGGTGCAAATCGTAAGTGCGCGCGCGCGTGGCGAACAGCGACTGGTGCGCGTCGCGCATTGTCGTGTCCGTCAATAATAGACGCTTCTGCGAACGCAGCCACGCCGCGAACTTCTCCGGACCCATCTCATCCAGCAACTGCTTCGTGCCCGGCGGCGGCGGTGAAGGATCGTGAGGCGGTAACGGCGCCGGCTTGCATTCCGCCGGAATCACACGCCCCTTTACCTCCGGATTCCCGTTGACATTCACTTCGGCTAAGTAAGAGAGGACGCGCGTCGCCCGGTCCTTCCGCGCCGTGAACTTAAACAACGCCGGTGTTTCGGCGAGCCAGTTCGTTGTTACCCTTCCATTCTGAAAGTCCGGGTGGTTAACGACGTTCTCAACAAAGGGAATGTTCGTCTTCACTCCTCGAATGCGAAACTCGCGCAAAGCCCGATCCATGCGGGCGCAGGCCTCCGGAAACGTCCGGCCCCAACTGGTGACTTTGACGAGCAGCGAATCATAAAACGGCGTAATCACCGCTCCGCCATACGCGCTGGCGCCGTCCAGACGGATGCCAAAGCCGGCCGGGGAACGATAGGTCTGCAGCTTCCCGTAATCGGGCAGGAAGTTATTCGCCGGATCTTCCGTGGTAACACGGCACTGCAGCGCGGTTCCATGCAGCGGGACATCTTCCTGTGCCGGTAAGTTGATTTTCTCGCCGTGCAGCGTATGTCCCTGCGCGATGAGTATCTGCGTTTGTACAATATCGATGCCAGTGACTAACTCCGTCACCGTATGTTCCACTTGTACCCGCGGATTCACTTCAATGAAGAACCATTGGCCGGTATCGGAATCCACCAGGAATTCTACGGTCCCGGCATTTTCATAATTCGCCGCCCGCGCCAGCGCCACCGCCGCGTCCGCCAATTCGCGCCGGATGCGCGGGTCCAGGCCAATCGCCGGCGCGACTTCCACCACTTTTTGGTGCCGCCGTTGCACCGAACAGTCGCGTTCATGCAGATGCAAAATATTGCCGTGCATGTCGGCCATAATCTGCACTTCCACATGCCGCGGCCGCCGAATGTAGCGTTCGATAAAGACGGCTCCATTTCCGAACGCCGACGCCGCTTCCTGTTGCGCCTCGGCCAGCCGTCCGGCCAGCTCCGATGGCTCCAGCACCACCCGCATCCCGCGTCCGCCGCCTCCAAACGCCGCCTTGATAATGACGGGAAACCCGATTTTAGCAGCCATCGCGGCTGCCTTTTTCAGATCGGTTACCGGCTTTTCGGTCCCTGGAATCACCGGCACCCCGGCCTGCTGCGCCAAGCGCCGGGCGGCCGTCTTGTCACCCAACGATTCCAACAGTTCAGCCCGCGGACCAACAAATGTCAGCCCATGTTTTTCACACGCCCGCGGCAGCGCCGGGTTCTCTGACAGAAAACCATAGCCGGGATGAATCGCGTCCACGCCCTTCTCCGCGGCCAACGCGCAGATCCCTTCGACATCTAAATAGGCCTGTACGGGCCCCATGCCAGCGCCGATTTCGTAGGCTTCGTCCGCCTTAAACCGGTGCAGACTCAGCCGGTCTTCCTTCGAATAGACCGCCACCGTTTTCAGACCTAACTCATTGGCGGCGCGGAGGATTCGAATGGCGATTTCGCCTCGGTTCAAAGCCAGAAGTTTTTTCATGAATACCGCTCAGCGCCCCTCAGAATACCATGGAACTTTTTCGTCCGGAATTCGTACTCATTCCCATGCGGAACCCACTTTTGCTCGCCACTCTCGCCGCCACGCTCGGATTGGCCGGCTGCGATGTCGATTTTGACGATGTCTCCATCGGCCCAAAGGAGGAGGAGCCCTTCCACTACTCCTACGACTGCAAGCCGGGCAGCCGTTTGCTGCTCGAGAATTACAATGGCGCCGTTGAGATCACGGCCTGGGATCAGCCGAAAATCGAAATCGACGGAGCCCGCTTTGCCAATACGAAGGAGCGCCTGCGGCAAGTTAAAATCGACATCTCGCGCGGCGCCGATTCGGTGACAATTCGCACCGTTCCCCCGCTCGACCGCGGCGGCAACTCCGGCGCCCGCTACCAAATCCGCGTCCCCAAACAGGTCGTCCTTGAGCTGATCAAGAGCACCAACGGCTCCCTCCGCGTCAGCGGCACTAACGGCGCAGCCAACCTCCGCACCACCAATGGCTCGGTTCGCGTTTCCGCCGTCAATGGCGCTGTGTCGGCCAACTCGACGAATGGTGCCATCGAACTCGTCGGACTCAACGGCGCGGCCACCGCCCGCACCACCAACGGCCGCATCAAGATGGATGAAATCCAAGGCCCCATGGAGGCGTCCACCACCAACGGCAGCATTGTCGCCGCCATGGCCAAATCCACCGACGACCGCAAAATGCGCTTTTCCACCACCAACGGCGCCATCGAACTCCGCCTCCCGGCAGGCTTGAAAAACGATGTTCGCGCCTCCACTTCCAATGGTTCCATTGAAGTGAAGATGCCCAATGGCGCCGCATTTCAAGTCGCCGCGCGGACCAGCGGGGCGTCGATCCGCAGCGATTTCAACGTGGAGGGAGAGGTAAGCAAGAAGCGCATGGAAGGCAAAGTTGGCGGCGGCGGGGCGCTATTGGACCTCAGTACTTCCAACGGTTCTATTTCCTTGCAACGCGGCCTATAGCGCAACGCATCTAATAATGGTCCGGTTGCGTATTCAATAATGCGGTTGCATACCGCCCGGTTTGTAGGGTATAGTTCGATATCGAGGACCAACCCGGTCCGAGTTCCCAGGGAGACCATTAAAATGAAGAAGCTAATTCTCGCCATGTCCGTCGCTGCGATGGGCATTTACGGGGCCGAACTGAAGGGTTCGATCTCCGATTCCGGCTGTGGCGCCAAGCACGGCCCCGGCAAAGAAAACGCAGGCTGCGTCACCAGCTGCATCGGCAAAGGCGGATCGCCCGTGTTGGTCACAGCCGACGGCAAAGTGATCAAAATCCACAATGCTGACGCTGTTGACAAGAAGTTCTACGGCAAGGCCGTTACCATCGAAGGCAAGGTGGACGGTGACTCCGTCCATGTCGCCAAAATCTCCGAGTAATTTTCCGAACGACCAGAAAGGGCGGGCGCGCAAGCGTCCGCCCTTTCTGCGTCTACTGCAGCTTTCCGCGCCCGTCGACAGTCCAGCTTTCAACGACCTGATCCCCGCGCACGCCGTAAATTCGCTCATGTAAATTCACCGCCACGCAAATGTGATTTGGCAGCACCCGCACCCGTTCGCCAACTTTTCGCTGATGCCCGGCGTGTTTCACGTACCCGTGCTCCTCGTTCATCTTTTCAAACAGCGCATCCGGCGCGTCCAGGAACAAGCCAAATCCGTCCACTATCGCCCGGTCCGACGAAAACGTTTTCGACCCGCCGTCGATCACAAACTGCCCCGGCACGCTTGTCGAAACCACCGTCGCAATAATCGTCGCCGCGCAATCTGCCAGCGTGCAAGCCCCGGATAGCACAACGTTCCGGTCATTGAAAATGTAAGTGCCAGGCCGGATTTCATTCATCCCCGCCACTTCATGCGAGTGCCACATCGTCGGCGTTGTGCCGCCTGATACCACTGGCAGCGCAAACCCGGCCGCCGCCGCTTCGGCCACCAATCCCTGAATCAGCGTTGACAACGCAGCCAGCGCGCCAGGGTCCTGATTCTTGATGTGGCCCGGATAAAACGCCATCCCGCGCAGTTCAATTCCCTTCAATGGCGCCAGCCCCCGCAGCAGGCTCACGAACAACTCCGGCTGCACCCCGACGCGATGCAGCCCCGCGTCCACTTCGGCTAGAACCCCAATCGGTATCCCCGCCGCCGCGGCCGCTTCCGCAATCGGCCGTGCCGCTTCCACGCTATCTACCGACACCGTCACGCGCGTCTTCTTCGCCACCTCCACCAGCCGCCGCATTTTTTCCGCGCCAAAGATCGGGAAGGCGATCAACAAATCCTCCGTCCCCGATGCCAGCATCACTTCGGCCTCGGTGACCTTGGCCACGGTCAGCCCAGCCGCCCCATTCGCCAACTGCCGCGCGCCCAGCAGCGGGCTCTTGTGCGTCTTCGTGTGCGGACGCAGTCGCAACCCGTGCGCCCGCGTGTATTCCGCCATGCGGATCAGGTTCCGCTCCATTACATCCAAATCGACCACTAGGGCCGGCGTGTCCAGTTCGTGAATGTGCATCAAGGCTTATAGGATATTACGAACTTGCCCGCCGGTCCGCGGTACCACACTTCCAAATCTTTCAGTTTGTGTTTCCCGTCGAGGGAAAAATACAGCAGCCCCTTCACCGGCGTCAACGTTTTTCCGTATTGCAGCTCTTTCGATTTCAGCGTCGCCAGAATCGGATTCGCCACGGCATCATTCTTCGTTTCGATCTTCGTATCCACCGCCTGTGACGCGGAGTTGCCAATCCCGCCGCCGCCGTTTCCCATCGACCGCGGACGCCCTCCCGTCCCCGGAATGCCGCCAATCACCGGCGCGTTCGGACTGTCTCCCGCCATCACGCCACCGCCCCCGCGCTGCTCTTTCACCACAATCGCGCCCTGTCCAGCCAATTGGCTGGGATGGAACGCCGGCGATTTCTGCGCGTCCTTGTTTGAGAACAGCGTCCAGTCTTCCCGTTCAACATCCAGCGCCTCGCCCCCCCGCGGCGTCACCGTGATTTCCAAAACCGCCACGGAACCATCGAAATCGTGGCCAATCATCCGCTTCACGCTCTCGCGGTCAGCGTAAATGACGGACTCCACCATCACCCGGTCATTCTCGAACTGCCCCGGCGGACGTTTCACCTGTGCCGATAACACACAAACAGCCAGCAAAAAGGCGAGACGAATCATGATTGCATTATACGTCTCAAGAAATCCCCGCGAGCGTCGAAGAGCTTTACATGGACCGGTTCCTCGATAATGCGGCGCGGATCTTCGAGGGGGGCCAGTCCGCGGTCCAGGCTGGATGCAGTACGTCCGCCTGGACCGTTCTAATCGCTCGCGAAGGCGGCATCCGCATGGTGGCCGATAGCGATTGGCCGCTCGATTCCCTCGCCCGCGAGTCCGGCGCTGAAATGGCCTACCGCGTGTCCGTGAACGCTTCCCGAATCCTCGTCGACGGCATCTCCCACGGTCGCCGCTGTGCCCTCCAGTCGGAGCCGCCGGAGGCCATCTTCCGCCGCCTTTTGCCGGATCGCCGTCAGTATCAGCTCGCCTGAGTGTGTGAGGCTCCATAAATACCTCCGCGTCCTATTTCCGCGCTTCGGCGTTTCTTTTACCATCTGGATGATCTGGAGTTACCAGGCCGATGGAGTTCCTGCGTACACGTTGCGGCATGGTTGATCACGCCCCGCTTCTCAATGAACTCGCCGCTGCCGGCCACCCCGCGCATCTCATTCGTCTGCCAATGCGCTGCGCCTGTGCCGACGCGCTACCCAAATCAACGCTATCACCTGAGCTATGCACAGCTTCGTGCCCGCGTTTGCGGGCGGAAACGCGGTGAACCATTTGGTGACCTCGAGAACATGGGGTAAAACAGTAGTGCCGCGAAGATTTCAGCTTCGCGGACCGGCCCCAAGGAGGTCACCCAAATGGT
>SHUN01000056.1 GCA_009697495.1 Bryobacterales bacterium
ACCGGCCCCGGCTACGTCGTCTTCAACGCCGGAATGCAGAAGGGCTTCTCCTTCGAGCGTTTCGGGCGCCTGACGCTTGGCGCCAATTTCCAGAACGTGATGAACCACGTAAATTACGGACAGCCGAACATGACCGCCAACATCCCTAACGGCGGCGTCATCACCGGCACTCACATTTTTCCGGCCGCCGGCGCGGCGCGTTTGGGCCAGTTGGTTCTGCGCTATAGCTTCTAGAAACATTTCGCACCGGTATTGATGAAGAGTAGGCCGTCGCCGTCCTGCTCGAAAAACAGGAAATCGTCCAGGACATGTTCCGGCCCGGCACGGAGACCGGCTGCCATTATTGGCGCCCCATTCCGGCGGAGGTCTTGTACGCGGGAGGAGTATTGGGGTCGGTTGCCAGGCTGCTGCAAGTGACCCCGGTGCCGCGGTTCCCGTTGCGCTGCGCGTGGAAAATGCCTCCGCCCAGGCCGTAGTGACAAAAGTGGTTTGGATGTGGAATTGAAAATCGATAGGTCGTATTTTGATCGGGCATCAGCTTGTCAGGAGCAAAGAGCATAAGTTCTCGCGCGGCCGACGCCAGCGACTTCTTACCCGGCGGTTGCGGGTTCGATCGCGGTGCCGATAAGCTTCGCGACGGACATCGCGACGGACGCGCTTGCAAGCGTCGATTTTGCAAGCCCCGATCGCAATCGCGTTTTCAAGCTGGCTCTCAGCGGGATCTTCACGCGAGTTGCGCGAAGCATGCGACGGGGTTACTCGCGGGACGGCAGGCTCGCCGGCCCGGATTGAACCGGATTCGGCGATCAAACGAAACATTTTCCAGAGGCCGGGTGCGCCACCCATCCGCGCCCGGCCTCTCCCCCCGCCGTCTCAAAAAAGGCGATACGCCGCCTCTCCCAAAGCGGCGCATCGCGTAGGAACGATCCGGGTGGACGCGAACTCCGGGCCCCGATTCCGGAGTCCAGTCCGCCCGGACCGTCGTGTGCGAGTCTGACGGTGCGGGAGCTGCAAGCAGTCGCCAATCCATCCCCATAGATTGGCGACCGGCGCTCAACCGCTCGGCCCGACTCACAAACCCAAGCTACCAGACGCTCCAACGGTGTTCGGTGCTTTACAATACAAAGTTATTGATTCTAAAGGAAATATAAATTTACAAAATCTGGCACCGCCTTTTGACCCCTGCACAAAACATTCCAAGCCTTGCATTAACCGATGTATTTTCAACAGGTTACGCAAAATTATTCGTCCCGTGTCGGAAAACACACCTATTCCGTGAGTATTTTTGCCTTTGCCCTACACCGATTCACCTAGGAAGCCGATAGCTAATTAGAACTAGGAGCCCCCACAAATGAGCGACTTCCCATACACCCTACCCCATGCCTCCGCCGCGCCGCATTCCGAGAACATGGAGCTCGCCGCCGCCAATCGCCGCCTGACAACGGCGATCCTCGGCATGACGTTGCTCACCGGACTCGTGGCCTGCCTCAGCTATCTGGCCGGCCGGACTGTCACCCAGATCCGCACCGAAATCCCGCCCGGCCCGGTTGTGGTCAACCCTCTCCACAAACTGTCTCCGTTCATCGCACCAGCCCAGGTCCCAGCCGTCGGCAACCAGGTCCCCGCCGCCGGAACCCTCTATATGCAAGTCGGCCTGATCGACCCGGCCCTTGACCGGTCCATGCAGGATCGCCTCATCGCGCTGGGCTACAGCGTCAACTTGTCGCCCATGGAAAACTCGCCCATTTTCCGTGTCCTCATCGGCCCGATTCACTCAGCCGCCCAACAGCAGGAACTTAAATCAAAGCTTAGCGCGGACGGCTTTCAGCATTTTCCCAGGCGATTCTAACGAATCTGCGGCTCGCCAACTCCACGGCCGGTACAAATGCGTGCTCACCCGCACCCAGTATCGCCGACGATGTCGCCGCCGAATTCAATCTCGACGCCCCGTCAACTCATGATCGCGCCCCCTACGCAAGGCTACCTCCCAACGCAAAATCCGCCTCAATGAAAATCCCGTTCACAACACATGAAAATACTTCGCAATCGCAACAAAACAAACGGCACATTTCCCTGAACCCCATCCCCAAAACGCCGGAAATACTAGACAAACTTATATAACGGTAGTTGAGACAGGGCCTCGCCCCTACTCCCAACCCGGCCAATAAACCCGGAGAACACAAAAAGAGGCCCATAAATGTCTACCTTCCAATTCGGCGCCCACGCCATCCACACCCCCGAATCAGAACCCCATTTCAACGAACGCCGCGATTCCATCGTCGAATCCATCCTCGCCGAAGAACTCCTCCACGCCAGTTGGGACAGGGAACGCGCCCGCGAAACCGGCGACACTCGCGACAACGGAATATCCGCAACACAACTCGCCGGCCCGAAGTGTCTTCAAAACTCCGGCAGGCGCTCCACCCGGCAAGCGCCGTCCTTGCCATCCCGTAAGACCACAGCGACGGTGGGACCGTCCGTCGCCGTCTCCTGCCCGGTCCAGTGCCACACGCCAGCCGGTTGCTGGCCGATCATTCGACTAGGCCCCGCGAAATCGGAGCCAAACGCTAATGCGCCCCAGCGCCCTCGCCTAGCGGCCGCGCCGGCATCGCCCCCGGCAATATCTGCGTCAGCATCTGCTCTTTCCGCATCACCAGCGTCGCCGTATTATAGCTAGCCGTCTCAAATCCATGACCATGCGTAATCGCGTCGGTCGGGCAGGCTTCCACGCAAAAGCCGCAGAAGATGCACCGGCTATAGTCGATGTTATAAACCTCGGCATACCGCTCTCCGCCGCTCATCCGCTTCGATTCCGTGTTCTCCGCCGCCTCTATGTAAATGCAACTGGCCGGACACGCCGCCGCGCATAGGAAACAGGCCACGCACTTCTCCAGGCCGCTCTCGTCCCGCTGCAGCACATGTGTGCCCCGGAACCGTTCCTCAAAGATCGCCGGCGCCGCCGGATAATCTTCCGTAATCGTCGGCGCCATCATCTCTTTGAAGGTGACGCTCAATCCCTTTACGATCGCCGCAGTGTTGCCGAGCACTTCCGATAGTTTCGATGCCATTCGTCCTCCAGTGTATCGCGACTCCGGCCCGGAGTCAGTTCCTGGACCCTCAACCGGGCTTATAATTTGGAACCCGGTCGCCCGCATCGAATATCCGCACGCCCCATCGCCCCGCCAACTCTTCCAAATCCGCCTTCGCAAAGGCTTCACTCCGCCAACTGATTCGCCCGTCCGGCTCCACCAGAAACAGCGACGGCACATACTCCAGCCCATACGCGCGGCTCACCGGGTAACCCGTATCCAGCACCGTCTCAAACCGCACGCCGAACGCCGCTTTGAACTCGGCCGTGTCCTCGGCATCGTCCTGCGACACGCCTACAATCCGCGGCCCGCCACGATCCGCCAGCCGTTGCAAATACGGAAACGTCAGTTGACACGTCGGACAATTGATCTTAAAAAACGCAAGCAATACCGGCGCCGTCAAATTCTCGACGGACGGAAATACCGGCGCTTCGCTCCCAACGCCGATCATCGCCTACTGCCCACCCGCGCCCTTCTTGCGCTGCTGCAAGAACGCGAGTATATCGAAGCGCTTGATTTCCCGATTCGGGAAGAAGCTGTTCACCGCGCTCTGCTCGTCGTCATACACCTCAAAAACCGTCTCCAGCTTCGTCAATACCAGCAGCTCCACGTTGCGCCGCGTCAGGTTCAAAAGTTTCAACGTGCCCTCTTTTTTCCGTAAGGCGGAAAAACTCATCACCAGCGCACCCAGCCCGGAAGAGTCGATGTAGTCGACATGCGCTAAATTCAAAATCACATTCGCCGGTCCAGCCTCCGCCATCGCCTTCAATTGCTCCCGCAAACGGTCCGCGCCTTCGCCCGCCACGATCTGCCCCTTGGCGTCCAAAATGACGATGCCTTCCTTGATCCGTTCACTGAGCGTTAGTTCCATGCCGTTATTGTCGTACTTCCGCCAGCCGGATGGAACTCTCCGGCGTCGAATCCTCCGTATTCAGCGGCAACTGTATCGTAAACGTCGTCCCGAGGCCCACTTCGCTCTTCACGTCCATCTGCCCCTGGTGCGCCTTTACGATCCAGCTCACAAAGCTCAACCCCAGTCCCAGCCCCTTGTCCGGATCCTCTCCCGGCACCCGGTAAAACCGGTCAAAAATATGCGGCAGACTTTCCCGCGGAATGCCCTTCCCGTTATCAGCCACGCTGATCACCGCATTCGCCCCATCCATCCTCACCTCGACATCCACCTGCCCGCCGCGCGGCGTGTACTTCAATGCATTCGCCAGCAGATTCGTCACCAGCCGGTCCATCTGGGTCCGGTCCCCGCGAATGTACACATCCGGCGCCAACTCACTGTTCAGACGAAGCCCCTCTTCCTTTGCCGAGGCCCGGAACTGCTCCACCAGTTCTTCGACAACTTCCGTCACATTTACAGGCTCATGCTTCAATGCCAACTGCCCCGTCTCCGCCTGTGACAACATCAGCAGCGCCCGCACAATATTCGAAATCCGGTCCACATCCTCCAGCGCGTTCACTATCGCCTCGCGAAAATCCTCTTCCGTCCGCGCCGTCAGCAACGCCACTTCCAACTGCCCGCGTATCCCCGTTAACGGCGTCCGCAGCTCATGCGAAACATCCGTCGAAAATCGCCGTATCTGCTCAAAATTCTCCGACAACCGCTCCATCATCTTGTTGAACGCCACTATCAGTTGGTCCAACTCATCGTTGGCGTATCGCTGCGGAATCCGCAAATGCAGACTCGAACCCGATATCCGCTGCGCCGCTTCCGCCAGCCGGTTCACCGGCATTAACGCCCGCCCAGCCATGAACCAACCCAGCACAAACGTCAACAACAGCAACAATGGCAGCACCGTAAAGTAGTCCCTCATGAACGCGTTCGGCAGTCCCTGGACGTTTGTCATCCGCCGCCCCACTGCTAACAGATACAGCTTGCCTTCCGAACGAAATACACCGAACCGCAGCAACACCCGGTCCTTGCCCAGCTCCTTCACCACCAGCCGCGGACTCCCCTCCTTGAAGTGCGCCCGCAACTCCGCCGCCGTTTCCACTCCCTGCAGCCGGTACCCATTCGACATCTCCAGCACTTCACCCTGCGAATCGGCCACCATCACGAACCGCCGCAGCCGCTCCAGGAACAATGTCTGATCCATCTCCCGCGGATCCACTTGCCAGATCGCCTGCTCGCGCTCCACCCGCAGGAATCCCCGCGCCGCGCCCCAGTCCTCTTCCACCGCTTCTTCCACGCGGTCCTGGATTATCGTCTTCAACCGCGCCCGGAACGTAAATCCGATCACCGTCAGAAACAGGCCGAAGATCAGCACGTAGCTGATCGTCAACCGGAACCGCAAACTCTTTACGCGATGCGTCATGCCGGATTTCCCGCCGGAGCCCTTATCCCTTCAACTCAGCCGGTAAATCGATCATATACCCCACGCCGCGCACGGTGTGAATCAGCTTCACCGGATACTCATCGTCAATCTTGCTCCGCAAGTGCCGGATGTACACGTCCACGATATTCGTCAGCCCGTCGTAGTCCATGTCCCAGACATGCTCCACGATCATCGTCCGGCTCAACGCCTTCCCGCAGTGCCGCATCAGGTGTTCCAAAATGCTGAACTCCTTCGGCGCCAATTCAATCGACGCTCCGGCCCGCGTCACCTTCCGCCGCAGCGCGTCCAGCACCAGATCGCCCACCTGATATCGCTCCGGCATCGCCGTCCCGCGCCGCAGCAGCGCCCGCGCCCGCGCCAGAAACTCGACAAACGCAAACGGCTTCCCCATGTAGTCGTCGGCCCCCAGTTCCAGCCCCTTCACGCGGTCTTCCACATTCCCGCGCGCCGAAAGGATTAACACCGATGGCATCGTCTTCCGGTTCCGGATCTTCTCCAAAACCTTCAACCCGTCCATGTCCGGCAACCCTAGATCCAGCACAATCAGATCGAATTCGATCGCATGGATCCTCTCCACGGCGCTCGTGCCGTCATGCACCGTGGTGACTTGATACCCGGCGCTCTCCAAGCCTCGCGATATAAAATCCGCGATGCGTTTTTCGTCTTCGACGACTAATACCCTTGTGACATCCATTCCCCGCGAATCGTAGCATATATCCGCCCGGCCGACTCATTTTTTCCGCAATCGCCCGATCTCCTCCAGCAGCGCCGGATCCTCCAGCCCTGTCAAATCCCCCAGCGGCTCGCCCAGCCACGCCGCTCTCACCAGCCGCCGCATGATCTTTCCGTTCCTTGTTTTCGGAATTCCGCTCACCCTCTGCACCACCGCTGGACGCAGCGGCCTCCCCAATTCCCGCGCCACCAGATTCTTTAACTCCTCCTCTAATTCCTCCTCGGGCCCAGGGTCCTCCGCCGCCACTATGAACACCGCAATCGCTTCCCCCTTCATCGCGTCCGGCACCGCCACCGCCGCCGCCTCCCGCACCAGGCCGTGGCTCGTCACCACGCTCTCCACTTCCGCCGGCCCCACACGCTTGCCCGCCACTTGAATCGTATCGTCGCTCCGGCCCTCTATGAACCAGTGCCCGTCCGCGTCGATCCTCGCAAAGTCGCCGTGCCGCCACACCCCAGGGAAGGTTCGCCAGTACGTGTCTAGATACCGTTCGGGATCGCCATGGAAACCCCGCGCCATGCCTAGCCACGGTTTGCGGATCACCAACTCCCCCACTTCGTCCCGCACACTCTCGCCCCGCTCATTCACCACATCGGCCGCCATCCCCAAACACGCCGCCGAAAACCCGCATGGCTTCATCGCCAGCAGCGGATTATTGCACAGGATCCCCCCGGCGATCTCCGTCCCGCCGGAGTAATTGATCACCGGTATTTTCCGTTGCCCCACTTTCTCAAACAGCCACCACCAGGCATCCGGATTCCACGGCTCCCCAGTCGACCCGAAACACCCCAGCGATCCCACGCTGTGCAGTCGCGTCCACTCTTCCCCATACGCCGCCAGCGCCCGTATCAACGTCGGCGAAACACCCATAACCGCCAGATTCTGCCGGTCCACAAACGCCCAGATCCTCGCCGGATGCGGATAATCCGGCGCGCCATCAAATAGCGCCATCGTCCCGCCCAGCAGTAGCGTCCCGTAAATCAGCCACGGGCCCATCATCCACCCGATATCGGTTATCCACCCGATCCGCGTCCGAAACCCCACGTCGAATCCAAACGCCATATCCGAGGCCGCCTTCAGCGGAAATCCGCTGTGCGTGTGAACGATCCCCTTCGGTCGCCCCGTCGTCCCCGACGTGTAGACGATCAACAACGGATCCTCCGCGCCTGTCGGCTCCACATGTCCGTCAACGCCCCTTTGGCACAAAGCTTCCCATGTCAAGTCGCGGCCCTCGGTCATCGGAGCCGCCGTCCCTTCCATTCGCCACACCACCACCACATGGCGCACCGCCGGACATTGCGCCAACGCCTCGTCCACTGTCGCTTTCGACGGAATCACCCGCCCCCGCCGCGGAAACGCATTCGACGTGAACACCAGCTTCGCGCCCACATCCCGCAACCGCTCCGCGATCGCCCCCGGCCCATAGCCGGTAAATAACGGCACGGCCACCGCCCCCACCCGCGCCAACGCCAGCATCACCGCCACCGTCTCCGGCATCATCGGCAAATGCACGCCCACCGCGTCGCCTTTTCCCACGCCCAAGTCCCGCAGCCCCGCCGTGCACTTGTGAACCATCACCCGCAGCGCCCGGTAACTCCACGCGCGCGTCGTACCCTCTTCCCCCTCCCACGCCACCGCCGTCTGCGACGGGTCCTTCCCCGTCAAGCAGGCCGCGCTAATGTTTAATCCCCCGCCCACACACCATCTCGCCCATTCCACCCCGCCAGACAGGTCCAGCAGCTTCTCATACGGCGGATCGAACTTCACATCCAGGAACCGCAGCAACTGTTCCGTGTACCATTCCACGTCGGCAATCGACCGCCGGTACAGTGACTCGTAGTCCGTCTCCCCGCACTGCCGGAGAAATTCAGTTAACCGCACCCGCGCCTGCGCCTCGGGGTCCGGTTGCCAGGCTATCGGGATCGTCATGGTCTCGTATTTTTATTGTAAGCGTAAAGGCCAGCCGTTGACCCGGAGCCGCAACCCCGCCGCGCGGCCCCGCAACCCGGCCTCCCGCCCGACCCCCGCAACCCGTCCTCCCGCCCGCGACAGCACCCTCCCGCCGCGGCCCGCAACCGTGTCCGTTTTGCGTGAGCTCCAACGCGGCCCGTTTACCCGTTATCCTGAAAAGAAGCATGGATCCCGCCACAGCACCCCTTCCCTTCCAGGAAACCGTCGAAGCCCACGGCCACTTAATCGACTCCCACATCATGGAGCGCATCTTCGACACCGTCGTCGAATTTCAAGGGCGCTTCGAAGTTGAGATTTTCCAGATCGGGCGCACCAACTCCGACGCCTCCCACCTTCGTCTGAAAATCGAAGCCCCCAACCGGGAACAGATGGACAATCTCCTCGGCCAACTGATCGGCCTCGGCTGCACTCCCGCCGACGATGGCGACGCCGAAACCCGCATCGTCGAAAAGGATTTCTGCGCCCCCGAAGATTTCTATTCCACCACCAATCACCGTACCGAAGTCCGTGTCAGCCACGCCTGGGTCCCCGTCGACCGGCAGCGCATGGACGCCATGGTTGTGCTCGCCAATGGCGCCGCCGTCTGCCGCCGCCTCCGCGATTTGAAGGCCGGCGACGCCGTCGTCGTTGGCATGCGCGGCATCCGCGTCATCCCCGAATCCAAGGAGCGTGACCGCCACGGCTTCTCCTTCATGAGCAACGAAATCTCCTCGGAGCGCCAGGTCGACACCGCCGTCCGCCAAACCGCCGCCATCATGGAACAGATGCGGCGCGATGGCAAGAAAATCGTCGTCGTCTCCGGCCCCGTCGTCGTTCACACCGGCGGCGTCGGGCCGCTCTCCCAACTCATCCGCCACGGCTGGGTCGATTCCCTTCTCTGTGGCAACGCCCTCGCCGTTCATGACATCGAAGCCGCCCTCCTCGGCACTTCCCTCGGCGTCCGCGTCGTCGACGGCCGCCTGGAAGAACACGGCCACCGCAATCACATGCGCGCCATCAATGCCATCAATCACGCCGGCAGCATTAAAGGCGCCGTCGATTCCGGCCGCCTCACAACGGGTGTGATGTACGAATGCGTCAAAGCCGGCGTGCCATTCGTCCTCGCCGGCAGCCTCCGCGATGACGGCCCCCTCCCCGATACCATCACCGACATGAATGAGGCGCAGGACGCCTATAACGAACAACTGCAAGGCGCCGGACTTGTGCTTTGCTTAAGCTCCATGCTGCACTCCATCGCCACCGGCAACATGCTCCCCAGTTGGGTGAAAATTGTCTGTGTCGATATCAACCCGGCCGTCGCCACTAAGGTCAGCGACCGCGGCACCGGCCAAGCCGTCGGCGTCGTCACCGACGTTGGCCTCTTCCTCGATCACCTCTCCCGAAAACTCATCCCCGCATGAAAAAGAACAAGGCCTATACCGACGAACACGCCAGCGCTGGAGTCGAAACCGAACTCCCCGCCATCGAATGCTGGCCCAGCCAGTACAGCGAGGAGTACGAGATCGAAATCACCAACCCGGAATTTACCTCGGTGTGCCCGAAAACAGGGCTTCCCGATCACGGCACACTCGTCCTCCGCTACACGCCGGGCGAAAAATGTCTGGAGCTGAAATCGCTGAAAATGTACTGGCTGGCTTATCGGAATCTGGGAATTTTTCAGGAAAACATCGTCAACAAATTTCTTCGTGACGTGGTCAAGTACGCTGACCCGATTCGCGCCACCGTCATCGGCGATTTCACGCCGCGCGGAGGCATCGCCACGGTGATTCGCGCCAGTTACGAACGGGGCAAAAAGCGTGGCCGCTGAGCAGGATCCCGCGCTCCGCGAACTCGAACAAGCCGTCCGCGAAATTCAGGACCGCGTCCGCGCCCGCCATCCACAAGGGGAGCGGGGGAACTTCGGCGTGACGCTGCCGTCGCTGCTGCCGCTGCTGCATTCCCGCGACGCCGCTGAAGCCAAAGTCGCGGCCATCGGCACCGTCAACCCGCGGCCCCCAGGCCTCAAGAACAATCTCATCCAGAAGTGGAAGCGCTTCGTCGCCCGTGTCCTCGATTGGCACGTCCGCGAACAGGTCGAGTTCAATCGCGCGCAAATGAACTGCGTTCAGGCCACGCTCGAAGCGTTCAACGATCACAACCGCGCCCTGGAAGCCATTGCCGTTGCGATCGGGGAATGCCATTCGCGGATCGAAGCTCGCGTCGAACCTCTCAAGAATCGCGCCGCCGAACTCGCCGACATCACAAAACACTGGCACGAATGGCGCAAAGAGTGGGAGCGCAATCTCGCCATCAACGAAACCCAGTTCCTGCGCAGCGTGGCCGATCTGCAAAGCGGCTTCAGCCATCGCTCGACCATGA
>SHUN01000057.1 GCA_009697495.1 Bryobacterales bacterium
GGACAATCACCGGACCAACGAACCCCACGGCTATCGCATTCGAAGCCCGATCCGAGCAATGGCGCCAGCTTGAGCAAGGAACGCCGGCACTCCTGCGTTTGTCGGACGGAGTTAGTCACCGGGCAAAGATTACGCCAATCACAACGGGTACAGCGGCGATAACGGAAACGAAAGCCCCTGAGGAACCTGCCATGACCGCCACTGCCACAGCTACTTATTCAATCGCCGCTCCTGTTGTTCTTGAGCCTGTTCCCGCTGACCATCTAATGCGGTTGCGTCCGCTGAAAAGCACGGATCGTGTTTCGGCATCCCGGACCGCCGCCGCCCGCCAGGCGCAACGGGACCAGATCGTGTTGGAGAACCTTCCGCTGGTGAAGGCGATTGCTGTGCGCGTACATGAGAACCTGCCGGTGCATGTGGACCTTGACGATTTGGTTCATGCCGGGATCCTTGGATTGTTCGACGCCGCGACGAAATATGATCCAGAGAAGATGGTCAGCTTTTCGAGCTATGCCAAACACCGGATTAAGGGCGCCATATTGGACAGCCTGCGTCAGTTGGATTGGGCCAGCCGCGACCTGCGCCGGCGGCACAAACAATTGGAAGCGGCCACGCGCGAACTCGCCTGTGAGTTACACCGCGCCCCGTCGGAGGCCGAATTAGCCAACAAAATGGGTGTGGACGTCGAGCGTTGGCGGCAAATGATGGTTGATCTCCGCAATGTTGGCTTGGTGAGCGCTTCGCAGCGTCCCGCCGATCAGGAAGACCTGCCGGCTCCGGACTTTCCGGCCGCCGCCGATTTGCAGCCAGACAGCATGTGTGCTCAACAGCAACTGCGCAGCGCTTTGGCCGGTGCCATGAAGGTGCTGCCGGAGCGTTATCAGAAGGTCGTGGCGCTGTACTACACCAATGAACTGACGATGAAGGAAATCGGCGGTATGTTAGGGATCAACGAAAGCCGTGTCTCCCAGATTCACAAGACGGCACTGGAGAAAATGGCGGTCGTCCTTCAGGAAGCCGGCATCCGCTCCAGCGCGGCGTTCTAGCGCAAGTCTCGACCATTCGTCGGGCATCACTGAACCTCCGGCCAAGAGGCCGGTGCCAGTGATTGCTTCGCTGGAGCCCCACGGAAGGTCGGGAACTGCTCTAAACACGCTGATCGTTGCCGTTCCCCGCGCATGAACTGTCCGCCCCATGCGCCCGGTCAGCCTATGAATCGGCCCCAGCCCGCTCGGCCCGGTTCACGACTTCATCTCCCTTGCGCATGGCGTCCAGCACGCCGTTTACAAACCGCGCCGACTCGTCGCCCGAAAAGCGACGCGCAAGCTCAATCGCCTCATCGATAACCACCGCCGCCGGCGTTTCTGTTCGCAACAGTTCAAAGGCCGCCAGGCGAAGCAGGTTCCGGTCAACCACCGGCATCCGCTCCAACTTCCAGTGCTCAGACCGCCGCGTGATCAGCGCGTCCAAAAGCTCCTGCTCCTTAAAGGTACCACGCAGCAGGGTCTCCATAAACGCGTCCGGCTCCGGCAGCCCCTCGTTTTCCTCGGTGTAAAGCGTGTGGTAGTAGTCCCGAATCGCGTCGTCCGGAGCGATTTTTCGAACATCGCATTCGTATAGCAGTTGCAGTGCGCGGCGTCGGCTGAGGTGACGGGAGGGCATTCGCTATTTTCCGCGAAGCTGGCCCAGCACGCTGGCCATCTCAATCGCCGTCGCGGCCGCGTCGAACCCCTTATTTCCGCTCTTGGCGCCCGCGCGGTCGATCGCCTGTTCTAGCGTGTTGGTCGTTAATACGCCGAACGCCACCGGTACTCCAGTCGACACCATAACCTGTCCCACACCTTTCGCCGCTTCTCCGGCTACATAATCGAAATGCGGCGTATCGCCGCGGATTACCGCTCCCAGGGCTATGATCGCGTCGTATTTGCCCGATTCCGCCAGCGCCTTCACTGTCACCGGCAACTCCCAGGCTCCAGGCACTCTGACAACCGTGACGCCGTCGTCGGCCACGCCATGGCGGCGCAATCCATCCAACGCGCCTGCCAGCAGACGGTCGGTAATAAAACTGTTAAACCGGGCCACGGCAATCGCCACCCGTAATCCATCGCCCCGCAGGGCGCCTTCGATCTCTAAGTGCGGCATTGCTTTTTTCTGATTTTGCGAAGCCCGGTAAACCGTATGGGATAATGGGGGCAGGGCGTCTTCGTATTATCCCATGGATCCTTCTCGCATTCGAAATTTCTCAATCATCGCCCACATCGATCACGGCAAATCCACGCTGGCCGACCGCCTGCTGGAGTTCACCGGAGCGCTTTCCCAGCGCGAGATGATGGAACAGGTCCTCGACTCGATGGACCTTGAACGGGAACGTGGCATCACCATTAAGGCCCACGCCGTCCGGCTGGATTACAAAGCAAAAGACGGGATTGTCTATCAGTTGAACCTGATCGACACGCCGGGCCACGTTGATTTCTCCTATGAAGTCTCCCGCTCCCTGCAGGCCTGCGAAGGCGCGCTGCTCGTCGTCGACGCCAGCCAGGGCGTCGAAGCCCAGACGCTCGCAAATACCTATCTGGCGATCGGGCAGAATCTTGAAATACTGCCCGTTATCAACAAGATAGACCTTCCATCGGCCGATCCGGAGCGGATCGCAGAGCAGATCGAACAGGTTATTGGGCTCGATGCCAGCGAAGCCATTCTGTGCAGCGCGAAACAGGGAATCGGCATCGAAGAGATCCTCGAACAGGTCGTTCAAAAGGTCCCGCATCCGAAGGGCGATGTGAACGCTCCTCTCCGCGCCCTTATCTTCGACTCGTGGTTTGACCCCTACCGCGGCGTCATCATCCTGATGCGCGTCATCGATGGCAGAATGCGTCGCGGCCAAAAACTACGCCTTTGGTCCAACAATTCGGCCTATGAAGTCGAGGGCCTGGGGTACCAGTCGCCTAAACCCGTCGCCTGCGATGAGTTGGCGGCGGGCGAGGTCGGGTTCCTGATGGCCAACATCAAGAAGGTGAGTGACGCCCAGATCGGCGACACCATCATGGATGCCTCCAACTTGGCCGCTGAGCCGCTTCCTGGCTTCGAGCCGGTCAATCCGATGGTCTTCGCCGGGCTGTATCCTGTTGAAAGCAGTGAACATGGACTTCTCCGCGATGCGCTTGAAAAGCTGCGTCTGAACGATTCCGCCTTTAATTTCGAAGCCGAGCATTCTGTCGCTCTGGGCTTCGGATTCCGGTGCGGTTTCCTGGGTCTCCTGCATTTGGAAATCGTCCAGGAACGGCTGGAACGCGAATTCAACATCGATCTTATTACCACGGCTCCCGGCGTGCGCTATCGCGTGACGCTCCGCGGCGGAGATGTCGTTGACGTCGAGAATCCTTCCAAATGGCCCGACCCGGCCTCCATCGAGTCAGTTGAGGAACCCATAATTGACGCGACGGTGATTACCAGGGAAGAATACCTGGGGGAAATCCTTGCGCTCGTTGAGGAAAAGCGCGGGAAGCAAAAGAAGTTTGAGTATATCGGCGCCTCCCGCGTGCTGCTGAACTACGAACTCCCTTTGAATGAGATCGTTCTGGACTTCTATGATCGGCTCAAGTCCGCCAGCCGCGGCTACGCATCGCTTGACTATCATTTGGCCGGTTACCGGATTTCGCCCATGGTGAAGCTGGACGTCCTGGTGGCTTCCGAGCCGGTGGATGCGCTTTCGATTATTGTTCACCGGGATTTCGCCCACGAGCGCGGCAAAGGTTTGATCGAACGATTACGCAAATTGATTCCCCGGCAGATGTTTGAGATCGCGTTGCAGGCGGCGATCGGAAATAAAATTGTAGCCCGGGAAACGATATCGGCGATCCGCAAAAACGTGCTCGCCAAGTGCTACGGTGGGGACATCTCTCGTAAGCGTAAGTTGTTGGAAAAGCAGAAGGTAGGCAAGAAACGCATGAAGCGCGTGGGGCGCGTCGAGATCCCTCAGGAAGCCTTCTTGGCGGTACTCAAAGTGAGCCAGGGCGAGTCTGACGACTAGGAATTCTTTCCCTTAGATCTAAAGAATCTCTACCTTACAGCCGAAGTGTAGAGAGAGTGGCAAGAACGACCCAACCTACGGTCCTGGCGGCGGCAGCCGATCTTCTGAGCGATCAACTCCGGGAAAAACTGGAGGAGATTTCGAAGCGGCTTCGTCCGAGGGCATCGCTGTTGGAATCACGGTTCCTGAAAACCATTCGTAAGGGAAAAGATCAGTTGCCGCCGCTTGACGACCGGCAGGCAGCGGCGTTGCGGGCGATAACGCCTTGCTCGGCGCTGCTGACGCTCAGCGAAGGCCGGTCGATTGGCGATGTTTTTGAAGCCGTCGAATACAACGGGCGACGGCTGGCGAAGATGCATTTACCGCCGAGCGCCGTCGTGGACGCTCTGGAACAGTATGACCGCCTCTTGGCCGGTGTGCTCGAAAATCTACTCCCGCAACACGTAGAAAACCTCCATTGGGTACGCGGACAGTTACTTTTTTGCATCATTTTGACGCTCAATAACGCGTTTTATCAGGTTCGGGAAGCGGAAACGAAGACGCTTTACGACCTGTTCCGCGTGGAACTCGAGTCCCGAACGCTCGACGACCTCTTGCAGCGCCTCTTGGGCACGCTGGCTGAATTCTCAAACGCAACACGGGCGCGGCTGTACCTTTTGGACGAAGCAGCAAGTGATTGGTCGTTGGGCGCGTCCGTAACCCGGGGCAAACTCCAGCAGCGTGCGGAGCGCGCTGCCTCCTGGCGGGTCGCCAACAGCGAGGCTCTGCGCCTGGAGTTGAGCGAGCCGCGGTGCGTGATTGGAAACGAGGCCGGGAAATGCGCGCCGGATGTTGTTTGGAGCAGACGCGGGATCACTCTCTGGTCAGTGCCACTAACGAGCGGGAGCCAGACATGGGGCGTACTTCAGTTTCTGTTTGACAAAGAATTCGAATGGCTGCCGCGAGAGCGGGAGTTGCTGGCGGCGGCGGCGGAACGCTGCTGGATGGCGATCGAAAAAGCCCGGCTGGTGGAAGGCTTGGCGGCACGGGAAGAGCAGGTCCGGCAGTTGGCTGAGCACATGCTGCACGTCGAGGAAGCGGAACGGCGGCGGATAAGCCGGGAACTGCACGACGAAGCAGGCCAGTCGATGTTATGCATCCGGTTGCAAATTGAAATGCTCGAATCGGCGATGCCGGACGCAATGACGGAACAGCGGCAGAAACTGCGCGAGGTTCGCGGCATGACCGAGCACACGATTTTAGAAATTCGACGGCTGATCGCGGCGTTGAGCCCGGCGGTATTGGAACAACTTGGCCTGGGAGCGGCGCTGCGGCAGATGGTCAATCGATTCCGGCAGGTGAGTCCGGCGCGCGTTCGTTTGGCGTTGCATCGCCTGGGCGAACTGCCGAAAAAGACGGAAATGATTGTTTATCGGCTTGTGCAGGAATGTTTCAACAATATCGCAAAACATTCGAAGGCGAATGCCGTAAACCTTTCGGTGAAAACGGCCGATGGATACTTGAAGCTGATCGTTGACGACGACGGAATCGGCTTCGACATAGAAGAGGCGCTGGCACGCCGCGATTCTTTCGGTTTGTTCGGAATGCGCGAGCGGGTAGCACTTCTTGGAGGAAGCTTTCAGGTCGAAAGTAACCCGGGTTTTTCTATGAGTCGGTTGCACGATGCGGCCGAGGAAACGGTCGGGCGTCGCACGCCGCGCCGTAAGAGCAGCAGAGGCAGGGGAACCAAGATCGTGATCGCGTTGCCAATACCTAGAGAGGCTGACTTGCGCGGGGCACACGCCGAAGCGCGGGGAACCGCAACACGGAGACTCCGTGTTCGCTAGCCGGGCTGACGCAACGGATCCGAAAATACAGCAAGACCGCAATCGGCGGCGGTCAAGTTAAAGGCTTGAGGCACGCAAAGCGGCAAGTTAATCGGAAGCACTGGAAACCAAGTAACGGAAAACGGAAAAAGATATGGCAAAGATTCGCATCCTACTCGCTGACGACCACACATTGTTTCGCCAGGGAATTCGCACACTGATCGCCGCGGAAGCGGACATGGAAGTGATTGGCGAAGCCGCTAATGGAGCAGACTCGGTCGACCGCGCCAACGAACTCAAACCGGAAGTCGTCCTGATGGACATCGGCATGCCGGGGCTCAGCAGTTTTGAGGCGACCCGGCAAATCAAGAAGAACCGGCCTGAAACGAAAATTCTTTTTCTCACAATGTATGACGACGAAGACTATCTGGTAGAAGGAATGGAGGTCGGCGCGGCCGGCTACGTGTTGAAGGACAGCCCGGCGCAACAGCTAATCGCCGCTGTTCGCGACGTGATGCAGGGAGGCAGCTACCTGAGCCCGCGGATGTTGTCCCAGCTCGTCGACGACTTCCGTTCCCGCATCAAATCGGCCAACAGGCTGCCGCGTTTCGCCACTCTCACCACGCGCGAACGGGAAGTGTTAAAGATGCTGGCGGAGGGGCAGTCTGTAAAAGAAATCGCCTGTGACCTTAACCTGAGCGTCAAAACAGTAGAGGCCCACAAGTTCAATCTCATGCGCAAGCTGGACATCCACAACAAAGCGCAGCTTGTGCAGTACGCAATCCAAAAGAAGATTATCAAGATTCCCAACTTGGCTTAACGCGCAGGGACCGCTTAATGCCCTGGCGGACGCGGCCCATCTGTTCGCCGCGAAGCCGCCCCAACTTTCTGACGCCCAACTGCGCACTCCTGGCCGGATAGCAGCAGGTCAATACTGCCGGAATTCCGGCCACTTTTCTGCAAGGCAGAAGGCTGGACCGGGCGGTGAAAAGAGAGCTGGGATATCATCGAACAGAGGTACTTGAATCCCATGACCCGCAGATCCGTAATTACCGCTGCTTCCTCGGCCCTTGCCGCCGCCAGTCAGTCCGCCGCCCAACGGCTGCCTATCAAAAAAGGCGTCCTGACGTCCATGCTTCCAAAGGAGATGACATGGAAAGACAGGTTCCAGTTGGCCAAAGACGTCGGGTTTGAGGCGGTGGAAGGGCAGACCGAGGAAGACGCCGCGGTTGAGGCGGACATGCGGAAGGCTTCTGAGGCAACCGGCTTGCCGATCCACTCCGTCATGAACATGCTGCACTGGCAGTTTCCGTTGTCGTCGTCCGACCCGGCGGCCGTGGAGAAGAGCATGAAGGGCATGGAGACCAGCATCCGCAATGCGGTGGCTTGGGGCGGTACGACGGTGCTATTGGTTCCCGGTGTCGTGAATCCGCTGACGCGCTACGAAGACGCGTATAAGCGATCGCAAACACAGATCCGGAAGCTGATTCCGCTGGCGGAGAAGAACAAGATCATCATCGCCGTCGAGAACGTTTGGAACAAGTTTCTGCTTTCCCCGATGGAATTTGCGGCCTATGTCGATTCGTTTCAGAGCCCCTGGCTGAAAGCGTATTTCGACGTCGGGAATATTTTGCTTTACGGATATCCGGAAGATTGGATTCGCACGCTGGGGAAAGAACGGATTGCCAAGGTCCACTTGAAAGACTTTCACAATCGGCGGAACCAGGTTGTTCGAGCGAACGTGCCGGAATTTGTGAACTTGCGGGATGGTGACATGGATTGGAAGGAAGTTCATAAGGCCTTTGCCGATATTGGGTATCGGGGCTATGCGACCGTGGAGTTGCGGGGCGGGGACGAAAAGTATCTTCGCGACGTGAGCGCGCGTGTGGATAAAATCCTCAACGGGGAGTAATCGCTACCGCGCTGAAGGTCGAGGAGATAGAAGAGTCGTTGCCGCAGTGCCGTCATTCGGGTGAGACCGGTGGCGGTTTCCGGCGCGATAAAAATGGATTCGGTCTGCCCTCGCGGAGCCCGGAATGTGAAAAAATACGTTCGGCCCCCGCGCCGTCCGCTCCATGAAACCTAAAATCCTCATCCCCATCGGCGACGCCGCCGAAGCCCTTGATACTGTCTATCCCATTTGGCGCGTCATAGAAGAAGGTTGGGACGCCGTCGTAGCCGGCCCTGAAAAGCGCGTCTACCACTTGGTGATGCACGAAATCCCGCCCGGCTGGGACATCACCAGAGAGTCTCCCAGCTACCATTGGGCCGCCGACATCGCCCTCCGCGATGTTAACCCCGAGGAGTACGCAGGCCTGTTCCTAACCGGCGGCCGCGCCCCCGAATACACGCGCTACGATCCCGACCTCATGCGCTGCACGCGTCACTTTTTCGAGGCGCAAAAACCCGTCGCCGTCGTCTGCCACGGCGCCGAAATTGTCGCGACTGCCGACGTGATCCGGGGCCGCCGTCTCGCTACCGTCGCCAAGTGCCGATTCGATGTCGAAATCTGCGGCGGAACCTATGTCAATGAGCGTTGCGTCCGCGATGGCAACATGGTCTCCGGTCGCACGTGGCACGATAACCCCTATTTCGTTGGCGAATGGATCCGGATGTTGAAGGAATCGCTAACCAAGTGATTACCCGTCGCGCTATTTTCGCCGCCCTCGCCGCGCAGCCCTCCTGGCCCTTCGCGTTCAGTTTCAAGGGCTACCTCAACTGGCCATTGGAGAGGGCGTTCGCGCTGACAGCCCAACTCGGCTACACCGGCGTCGAACTCTTCGAGCCGGCGAAGCTCAACCCTAAAGAAGTCCGCGAATTATCCAGGAAACACAAACTCCCCATAATCAGCATCATGGAGGATCTGAAACTCACTGGCGACGAGGCCAAAAACCTCCAACAACTTGAATCGAGCCTCAAACTCGCCAAAGAAATCGGGCGCCCGATCGTCGAAACCGTAGTCGGCGCTAAACCCGAAGACTGGCCCGCCATCCGCCCCCAGTTCCTCGCCCGGCTAAAACACTGGGCCCAACTCGCCGAAAAATACAAAACCGCCGTCGCCATCAAAGCCCACATCGGCTCCGCCCTCCACCTCCCTGAGCAAGCCGCCGGTCTCTGCCAGCAAATCAACTCCAACTACCTTAAGATCAACTACGACTACAGCCATTTTCAACTCCAAAAACTCCCTCTCGAACAAACTCTCAAAACGGCCCTCTCGCACATCGCCATGATCCACATCAAGGACTCGACAGGCGCCCCGCCCAACCACCGTTTCGTCCTTCCCGGCGAGGGGACAATTGACTACACGCGGTACGCCGCCCTCCTCCGCGAACTCAGCTACACCGGCCCTATCGTCGTCGAAGTGTCCACACACGTCCTGCAACAACGCAACTACAACCCCGAAACCGCGGCCCGCTTTGTCGCCGGAACCGTACTTCCGAAATTCAGATGACGGGCGCAACCCTCAGCCATTACAAAATCACCGCCAAAATGGGCGAAGGCGGCATGGGCCGAAGCCTTCCCCGCTTTCATGCTCATCTTGTATGAGACAAGACTTGTCCTTCCGTCCAAACGCCAAGTGTGATATGGTTTTGGACCTTCGCAAGAGGAACTCAACCCATGTCTTTTTTCCGCCTCACTTTATTTACTCCTTTGATTTTGACGACTCTTTTAGCGCAGACCGAAAAAGCGCAACTAACCGGCAACGTGACAGATTCCTCGCAGGCCTCGGTCGCTGGCGTGCAGGTGGTGGCATTCAGCACCGTTACGGGCACGCGGAGGACTGTCACGACCAACGAACAGGGACTGTACTCGATTCCATTTCTCGACCCTGGCATCTATGACGTCCAAGTGCAGAAAGCCGGATTTCGGACACTGCAGCGCTCGGGCGTGAAGCTCGATGTCGCGCAGACCGCCACCCTAAACTTCTCACTTGAGGTTGGTTCCGTTTCCGACCAGATTACCGTTACCGCGCAGACGGCCGCATTGGATACGGGCTCGGCGTCCCTGGCGCATACGATGGAGAACCAGCGCATCGTGAATTTGCCCACCAACGGGCGAAATAGTTATGGCTTCGCGATGCTGGTGCCGGGTGTGCGCGCATCGAGAGGATTCAGCGAGGTCGCCTATGGAATGTACAACGATCAGTTCGTGTCCATCAACGGTTCCCGGCCCAATCAGAATTCGTTCCTGTTGGATGGGGGCGCCAACTCCAACCCCGCATTCAACGGCCCGGCGATGTTTCCATCGGTCGATGGCGTGGAAGAGTACAAAGTCCAGACCAACAACTATAGCGCCGAGTTCGGCAACTCGGCAGGCGGCGTTATTAATCTGGTGACGAAGTCGGGCACGAATCAGATGCATGGATCGCTGTTTGAGTTCATGCGCAATGACAAGCTAATCGCGAATGACTTCTTCATCAACCGCGCCGGCCGAAACAAAGCGCCGCTTCGCTTCAATCAGTTCGGAGTAGCGGCCGGTGCGCCGCTGATTATCCCTGGCATTTACAACGGCAAGGACAAGACCTTTTTCTTCGCCTCGTATGAAGGACTGCGATGGGTTCGAGGCCTTATAACGACAGGCACGATGCCGACCGCACTCGAGCGCGCAGGAGACTTCTCGGCTAGCCGAAACGCCGGCGGAC
>SHUN01000058.1 GCA_009697495.1 Bryobacterales bacterium
CGAACTGCTCTGGCGCTACGACAAGGTATCCAACCGGACGGCCAATATCGCGACCCCGATTTTCTCGGACGGCAAGGTGTTCGTTTCGACCGACTACGGCACCGGCGGCGCGCTCCTGAAGCTTGCGGCCGAGGGCGGCAGTGTGAAGATGTCCGAGGTCTATTTCAGCCGCGACATGAAGAATCACTACAGTTCGTCGGTGCTTGTGAACGGGTACCTGTACGGCTTCAACAGCACGGTCCTCACGGCGATGAAGTTCGAGACGGGCGAAGTGGCGTGGCGGGATCGCAGTGTGGGCAAAGGTTCGGTGACGTACGCGGACGGACATCTTTACACACTCGGCGAGAACGGCACGGTGGGGCTGGTGGAAGCGTCACCGGCCGGATACAAAGAGAAGTCCCGTTTCGAAATCGCGCGCGGTGAATTTCCCACGTGGACGCCACCCGTGATTGCGAACGGAAAGTTATTCCTGCGCGAACAGGACAATCTGTATTGCTACGACGTCAAGGCGAAGTAGCATTACCAGCATGTCGCGACGATTCTTGCGTCCGGCTCCGCGGAAAATACGCGAGCGCCGCGAGATTGTGGATTGTTTCCAAGACCCACTAACCCTTCACGCGGTACTCCGCCAAAGCCTCCGGCGCCACATCCAGCCCCAGGCCCGGCAGATCGGAGGCGACCAGTTCGCCGTCCTCGATGCGGTACATTTCCTTCGAACGCAGCACCTTCAACCCCGGCTCCCACTGCTGCTGAGGAATCATCGGGGGCGTTACCAGCGCCACTTCCTGCCACGCCGCGCCGATGGCGAGCGTCGCCTGCAGCCACCCGGCCAACCGCAACCCCATCGTGCCGTGCAGAATGCAGGGGATGTGATACGCCTCCGCCATGAATGCGACTTTTCGGCATGTGAAAATGCCGCCGGTGCGCTCGCCCTCGGGCTGTAGAATGTCGTAAGTCCGATGTTCCAGACACTTCTGGAAAGAACTCACGCCCAGGTAGCCTTCGCCGCCGGTCACCGGAATATCCACCATTGCGCCAAGCCTGGCGGGCGAATCGAAATCGTCGCGCGCAAATGGTTCTTCAAGCCAATAGGCGCCCGCCCGCTGTAACGCCCGCGCCACCTTCAGGCCCGTCTCGAAGCTCCAAACCGCCTGCCCGACGCTCTCGGGCGCGTGCGCGGTGCGGTCAAACATCACCGCGAATTCCGGGCCCGTGGCCGCGCGAATTTCCGTGCAGGCGTCGGCATCGTCTAATGGATTCGGCCGCCAAGCCCGGATCTTCATTCCCTTGAAGCCGGCCTTCTTTAAGCGCAACGCCTGTTCAGCCTGCTCCCGATAGGAGATGTGTTGCTGGTCAGCTTTGCCACTCCACACGCACGTGATGTAGGGCGTCACCCGGTTGCGCGCGCCCCCCAGCAATCGATACACCGGCTGTTTGGCAATCCGCCCGATTGCGTCCCAGAGCGCGTGCTCCACGCCGCCCCACTTCTCCAGACCATCCGCAAGATGCCGCTCGATCGCGAACAGATCCTTGCCGACCAATAACTGCCGGACGCCGCCCAGTTGCGAGACCGCCGGTCCGGCGAACGAATAGCCTCTGACGCCCGCGTCCGTGGACACCTCGACGACGTTGTAGGCGATTTGTGCACCGGCTTCGATTTCATCCTTCGACGCCGGCAGCCGGATCGGATAAATGTCGATACCCGTGATTCGCACTTGCCGCGCTTCGACCGCGGCCGCCGCAAGCCCGCCCAGCCCTAGCCTGAGAAACCCTCGTCTGCTATCCACGGATCCGATACTCCTTCAGCGCGTCTTCATTCACTTCGATCCCCAGCCCCGGCGTCTCCGGCAAATGCACGAACCCGTTCTCGATACGCCAAGCCTGCTTGTTCTTCAGCAGCACCAGTCCGGGCTCCCATTCCTCGGTGGGCAACACCGGACCGCCAATCATCTCCTGCCACTCACAATTCGTCATTGAGCAGCCGGCCTGGATGTAACCGGCCAAAGCAAATCCGCTGTTGCCATGCTGGATGCACGGCACACCGAACGAGGCGGCCAGCGTCGAAATTTTCTTCGCCGCCCATATGCCGCCGCAAATACGCGTGTCCGGCTGGACCACATCATAGGTCCTGTTGTGAAGGAACGCCGCGAATTCATAGAGCGTTCGCCCCAGCTCGCCGCCCGTGATGAGAATGTCCACTTCCGCCGCCAGCCGCGCCGGCCCTTGCAGATCCATGCCGTCGAAGGGCTCTTCAAGCCAGTAAGCGTTATGCTTCTCGAGCCCGCGCGCCACCGCCAGCGCCGTTGGATAATCCCAGACCCAGCCCGGCCGCACCGCCGTGCGGTCAAGCATGATCTTGAACGTGGGCCCCACCGCCGCGCGAATCACGCCCACCGCGTCGCAATCGTCCAACGGCTTCGGGCGCCAGGCGCGAATTTTCATCCCGGTGTAACCTGCGCTCTTCAGCCGCGCCGCAAACGCGGCCTGCCGGTCGTAGGGTACGTCGGACTGATCCAGTTTGCCGGGAAACACTGTGGTCCGGTAAATGCGCAACCGGTCCCGCGCCTTGCCAAGCAACTCCGCCACGGGCCGCCCCGCGATTTTGCCCGCCGCGTCCCACATCGCGTGTTCCACGCCGGACCAGCTTTGCGTCCGCGATTCGCCGCTGTCCATTTGCAACCGCTTCATGTGGCGGTCAATGGCGAACAAATCGTCACCCACCAGCGCCGGCCGCACTGAACGCGCCAGCATTGCTTCGTCGATAGCGATGAACGAAGTCCCGGTAACGCCCGCATCGGTTGTCACTCGCGTCACCGCGTAGCGATAGAGCCGGTGCGGGTCGGGAGAACCACCATCGGGCACTCTGAGGCCAAACGTCTCAATGCCCGTTATCTTCACTGGCGGCGCGCCATGCGCCAGCATCCCACCCACGCCGCAAAGCAGCGCCTGGCGCCGCGTTACTCCTACCACTGAAGCCGCCCCGCGATCTGCAGGATCCGCGGATCGGCCGCGCCCGTGACCCGCCCGAACGTCACCGCGTTCTGAGTGCCGATCGGATTGAAGAACTGCGTATGGTTGAAGACATTGAACCATTCGAACCTGAGCTGTAGACGGGAGATCTCGCCCAGCCAACGAACCGGGAAGCTCTTGGAAAGCGACGCGTCCCACTGATTCACGCCAAATCCGGGCTGCGTGCTGCGGGCCGTGTTCCCGAAGGTGCCGAGCGCGGGCGTCGAGTAGGCGCTCCGTTCCAGCCCGATCAAACCCGTAGTGCGCGGATCGAGCTTCACCGCCTTCGTGCCGGTTGAATTAGGCCGCTGTGAGCCGCTGCCCACTCGCGCCAGATCGCCTGTCGTAGAGACGCTGAACGGCGCGCCCGTACGGAAATTCACGATCGTGTTGAACTGCCAACCACCAAGAATGAAATCCGCCGCGGGGTTGCGCAGATCGATAGCCCGGCCGCGGCCCACCGGCAACTCGCCGACCAAACCCGCAATAAAGTTGTGCCGGATGTCGTTGTCGGCCAAGCCGCGCTCAGGACGCCGGTTATACATATTTTGTCCGGCTCCGCCCGAATCGATCACCTTGCCGTACGTGTACGCGCTCACCATCGACAAGCCGTGCCATACCCGCTGCTCCACGCGGATGAACGCGGCGTTGTAATTGGACCATTGATAATTTGCCGTCTGGCTGAACCCAGGCAGCGCCTTCGGGAACGGCTGGCGCACCGAGAACGCCTCGGGATTGGCGCCGTTGGCCGGCAGCCGCGGCTGGTTCACCAGGATCGAACCCACCTGCTTGTGCCCGGTATTCCCCATGTATCCGACTTCGAGCAGCGTGGAGGCTTTTAGCTGATGCTGGACGTTGAGGTTGTAAGAGTACATGTAGCCGTCGCGCCGGCGTAAGTCGTTGTTGCTGCCGACGCTGCCCGCCAGTTCGGCCGCGGTCGGAAACAACTCCGTGAGTAAGCGGGGAGTCTGGTTGGGCAGATTGATCACGGTGCCCTGCACGAAAAATGGTACGGTGCTTTGCATCGCATTAAGCGTTGCTCCTCCCGTATTGAGGAGGCTGAAAATCCCGGTTCCCGCGCGAATCACGGTCTTCGCCGACGCGCGATAAGCAACGCCGAGACGCGGCAGGAAGTTGTTCTTGTCGGCGGCGATCGGCCTTTCCGGCAGTACGGTTGTATTGGCGTTCACCAAACCCACGCCGGGTTCGTAGTATTGCGTCGTGCCCGCCAGCAGTTGCCGGTTCGTCCCCAAGTCGAAGTTCGCCAGCCGCCCACGCCAAGTCTGGAAAACCTCATAGCGCGCGCCGATGTTCAGGGTCAGCCTATCGGTGACCTTCCAGTCATCCTGGAAGAATCCCTGGAAGCGCGTGCCGATCGAGTACTTGGCCACGCCGCCGAAGGACGGCGAGATGCTTCCCAGTCCGCCCGTCGCGCTCGACGGCATCCCCAGCAGGTAGTCGGCAAACGACTCGTCGGTGTAGAAGCCATTCTGAAAATTGAAGATTCCGTTCTGGTTCGATCCTTGATCATAGCCAACCATCAACCGGTTGACGTCGCCGCCGAACTTCATCGCGTGTTTGCCGCGGATATAGGTCAGCGTCTCCGCCGCGCGGTAGTAAATGTTGTTCTGCACGATGCGAAGCCCATAGCCTGCGAATCCGGATGAGGCACGCCCGGCGCCTGGATTCCAGTCGGGGAAGTTGACGCTCGGTTCGGTGTAATCGCCGGGAATCGGCGCGAGGTTCTTGAGTCCCAGTTCGGCCGCGTAGTTCTTGCTGTATCGGTCTCCGTCGCTCACGCGCGCAAGATACGCCTTCGTGATTCCGAGACGAGATTCGCTGATCAGGTTGCCGCCAAATGTATGGGTGTAGCCGAGTGCCGCGTTCTGCGAACGGTCCGGGCGGATCACGCCCTTGCCCACGCGATAGGAAGCGTCCACCAGCCCGTCGTCGGCAAAGCTCCAGCGCCCGAACAACTGGCCGCGGTCGGAGACGCGATGATCGATGCGCACGGTGAACTGATCCCGGCGCTCACGGTCGGGCGGCGTTGTGATGTAGTTCAAGTTGCCCGAGAGCGGAACGTTGGGATCCGGGAAGAACTGCAGCAGCGCGGTCGAGATGCTGTTGAAGCGCGCGCGGGGAATCTGGTTATTCGGAAAAGGCGTACGGTTGTTGTTCGGGTCGCGAATCACGACCGTCGGCTTGTTCGGCACTGCGCTGAAATCGCCGCTCTTCATCGCCGGTGTGGGCGTCAACCCCAATTGGATGGTTCCGGTGCGCCGCCGCCGGGCTTCATAGTTGCCGAAAAAGAAAGTCTTGTCCTTACGTATTTTTCCTCCCGCGTTGCCGCCGAACTGGTTGTAGGTGAACCGCGGCGTACCGCGCGCTGGGCGGAAGAACGGCCCCGCCTGGAACTCGCGGTTGCGGACATAGTCGTACAGGACACCGTGTAATCTGTTGGACCCTCGCTTCGATACCATCTCGATGCCGGCCGCGCCATACCCGTAGGAGGCGTCCATGAAGTTCGTCTGAACTTTGAATTCCTCGAGCGCGTCAAGTGAGAGCGCAATAGCTGGATTGTTGATATTCGCCACGGAGAAGTCCACGCCATCGAGCGTCGCGTTTGTCGAGGTATTGCGCACGCCGCCAATTTCGGCGGACCGCTCGTCCATCACCGAAGATCCGCCTCGCACCTTGACCGCCCCCGGCGTCAGGGCCACCAGGTCATAGAAATTCCGCGCGTTCAGCGGCAGTTCGATCATGGTGCGGTTGTCGATTACCGTGCCCATTGCTGCCGTGTTGGTCTGCAACTGCGGCACGATCGATTTCACTGATACCGTCTCGGACACCACGCCCAACTGCATCACGATATCCACGCGCGCCTGGGTGTTCACGCGCAGTTCCACGTCGTTCGCGGCCGCCGTCTTAAACTGGCCGCCGGATGCCTCGATGTTATACCTCCCGCTCAGGAGCGCGTTGAACTGGTAGTTGCCCGAGTCGTCGGTGATGAACTCGCGGATTTCATTGGTGGCAAGACTTTTTGCGGTCACCTTTACCCCGGGCACGACGGCGCCCGATGAATCGGTGACGGTTCCCAGAATGGTGCCGCGTCCGTACTGCGCCTCGATCAGAGCAGTACCTAAGAGGAGAAAGGCTGTTAGCAGTCGAATCATATGGCTATTTGATAGCAGATGTTGGGAATTAAGGCAAATAGACGCCGCTTATCAATGTTTAGAGCGCGAATCGTCGATTTTCCTTTGGAGTAGCATTCGGGACGGGAAGCCATATTGCTTTACTGAACCCGCGTATCGATGTACCGGCCCGCGTCGTGGGCCCTTTAGTCAAGTGCAGGAAGAACGACGCTTTGCCTCGCGGGCGGCTTCCGCAGTGCGGCGCGGGCCTACTCGTGCTTATGCCTGATGTTTCATCCGGCGGTCCCGGACTGTCTACCACGAGTGCCCGCGGGATCGGCCGAACCCGGAACCACGCGCGTCAGATTGTCACTGAGGATCGACGGGCACCACATGGTTTCGATGTGTTCGATGACAAGTTCGGTCCCTCGCGTATGACTGACGAACGGTCTGGTGCGCGGATCGTACATGGAGTCCGTGAGGTCCCGCGCAAGAACTACATCGAAGCCGAGACGCGTCATCTGCCGCGCTCCGAACGAACGGTTAAGGATGCAGATGTTGGTGTGTACGCCCATTAGCACGATCTTGTCGATATTTTCGAGCCTGCAGAAGTTGTAGATCTCCTGTCCGCTTTCGCTGATCCCGTCGAAGCCGGCGATATCGATCGCCGGATGCTCGCGGGTCCACGGATAAGGGGGACCCTCGAATTTTTTCACCAACGGATCGTCGCAACCGCCGGCGGCATCGTCTATGGGAAATCCGCGTTCCTCCTCAGGCACGCGCGGGCATCGGGCAATGATCGGGAAAGGCGAAGCGGCGGTGGGAGCACTCTTCATCCGTTCGCGCCATGGCGTGCCTTCGTAGAATTTCATCGTGTCGCTGGGGGAGTGGATGACCATGACCCCCATGCTGCGTGCGGCGCTTACCACCTGGTTCATGCGCGGAGCCATCAACGCGACGCGTTGCGCCGACATACCGCACGTATGGGTATCCCACATGTCACAGATGATGATTGCAGTATGCGCAACCGGCCACTCCAGCAACTGCTCGGAGACCTTGCCATTCGCTCGTCTGCGCGCCTGTAGGCTAAGCGTCCCCGGCACTTTGGGACGGTTGGTAAGGGCAGCGCGCCCGGACGACCGCGTGGCGGCTAAAGCCAAGGCTCCGGGCAGCAATCTCAGTAAGGACCTTCGTTCCACAAGCCCCATCGGCATCGCCTCCTGTTTTTCCCGTTCCCCGGCGAAGTCAGTATACAATAACGGCGATCGCCGCCGTGGTTGCCCTTCGCGGGCATTGCGGCAAACTTCTGGACTCGGTTCGCTGTTTTCCCGTCTCCACGCCCCGCGCGCGGATCGGAGATATAGAGTTGGTTCGGTGCTCGCGCCGAAACGCAGGGCGATGTTGCTGGATTGGAGTCGAGTCGCACGCCGGCCCCGTCGCTCCGGCCTCATCCACCGCGAGGCAGGTTCGACCCATGACGCTCCTATTGTGCCCCTACGCGGGCCGGGTAAAGGCTGCCTTGGAGGCGGTCAATTAGCTTGCGCCGCAGGCGTTCCGCCGGGCGACTTCGCCAGCCATCGACTACAATGGCAGGCGTGGCTATCCGTGTACTTCTTTTCCTCACCCCATTTGTCCTACAGGCGGCTCTCGTCCGAGTGGACATTTCGGAGCGATCCCCGATCCTCGACGGGAAATCCTTCGGAAAGGCCGGAGCCTACGAGAGGCTTATAGGCAAAGCTCACTTTGCTGTCGACCCGATGGCGCCGGCAAATCGAGATGTTGTGAACCTCAAGCTCGCCCCGCGAAATGCGAAAGGCCAGGTGGAGTTCTACGCCGATTTCGTGATTTTCGCACCTGCCGACCCGAACAGGAGCAACGGCACATTGTTTTTCGAAGTCTCAAATCGCGGGCGGAAGGGCCTGCTGCATGCCTTCAGTTTGGGAAGCGGCTCGAACGATCCACGGACGGCAGCCGAGTTTGGCGATGCGCTGCTGCTGAAACAAGGATTCACCCTGGCGTGGCTTGGGTGGCAGTTCGATGTTCCACGCGAGGCGCCGTTGATGAGTGTCACGGTGCCGGTGGCGAAGAATTCTGATGGCTCGCCGATTCAAGGCGTGGTGCGTTCGGATTTTGTTCCGGATCAGGCGTTGACGTCTTTCTCGCTGGGCGACCGGCTTTTCTTCCCGTATCGGGTGGCGGACCCCAAGGACGCTTCGGCGACGCTTACCGAGCGGAGTTTGGCGAATGGTCCGCGACGCGTGATTCCGCGCGTTGACTGGAGCTTTACTGAGGATCGCGGCGGGGTACGGAAGGCGTCGGGATTCGAGTCCGGCAAGATTTATGAGGTCGTCTACCGCTCACAGGATCCGCCAGTCGTGGGCTTAGGCATGGCCGGCATACGCGATTTCATTTCAGCGTTGAAAGCCGGCTCGGCTCCCGCCCCGCTTGCGGCGTTGGCTCCCGCAGCGCGGCGCTCGCTTGCCTGGGGAAGTTCGCAGAGTGGGCGGTTTTTAAGGACATTTCTCTATCAGGGTTTTAATCGCGATGAGCAAGGTCATCGGGTTTTCGATGGCGTCTGGGCGAATGTTGCTGGAGCGGGTCGTGGGAATTTCAACCATCAATTCGCGCAGCCGTCGCGCGACGCGCGGCCCTTCTTTAACTTCTACTATGCGACGGATATCTTTCCATTCACGGATTTGAAGCAGTCGGATCCGGCGGCCGGTTTGGAAGACGGCATCCTCGCTCGGGCCGAGCGGGACAATGTGGTGCCGAAGATCTTCTACACCAACTCGTCGTATGAGTATTATGGACGCGCGGCGTCGCTGATGCACACAACTCTTGATGGCTCGGCCGACGCGCCTTTAGGTGCGGCAACGCGGCTTTACGTCATGTCCGGCGGGAATCATGGGCCGGGCTCCCTGCCGCCCGTCAGGAGTTCGAATACGCGCTATCTGAACAATGCCAACGATTATCAATGGATACTTCGGGGGCTGCTGGTTGCGATGCAGCAGTGGATTGCCGACGATGTCGCGCCTCCGCCGTCCGTGTACCCGCGTGTGGATCGAAAGGAGCTTGCGGCCATCGATCACGTCCGTTTTCCAAAGCTGCCGGGAGTCGTCGCTCCGAAGCGCCTGCATGAAGTTTTCCGCCTTGACTTTGGTCCGGAGTTTCGCTCGCGTGGCATTGTGACGATCGAACCGCCAAAGATGGGGCCGGCCTACACTGTTCTGGTACCGCAGGTGGATGCGGATGGAAATGACATCGGTGGCGTGAAAACGCCGCAAGTGGCGGTTCCGCTGGCGGTGCATACGGGATGGAATCTTCGGAATCCGTCGATCGGATCGCCGGACGAGTTGTTCAGCATGGTCGGCTCTTACTTCCCGTTCCCACGGCAAGCGGTGATCGAAAGGTACGGCGATCGCCAGGCGTACCTGGGTAAGGTCCGTACCGCCGCGCGGAAATTGGTGGAGGGCCGATACCTGCTGGAAAGCGATTTACCGCCAGTGGAGGACGTTTCCAATAAGGAATGGGACTTCGTGATGAAACCAGCGGCGGCAGCGAGTCATTAGGTACACTGGCTCGGTTCTGAGGTTGATCCTGTCGCAACTCCTCAGTTGATCAAGTACCTCCTGAAATGGCGATCTGCCTTTTGGCAAGCGGTCTTTTTCTTGTTGGCGGTCGAGGTAGCGTTTCCCGCTTCGCTTCAGCAGGCCGCGAGTTTTCATCTCGCCAGGTCGTAGGGCGCGAGTCTTTGAAGCAGCGCAAAATCGACGCAAGCGTTCAGCAACTGGGCTGCAAGGCTCTCGAATCGCCCATTTCAGACTGACTACTCAGCGATCAAGCTTCCTGTAATAATCGAGCGCTCGCTCGAACAACGCCACAACCTCTTCGCGTCTGGAGGCTGTTGAGAACCGGCCTCGTTCCTTCGTCCGTGCAATCAGCTTCTCCATCCAATCGATGTAGAATCTGACGTCTTCCTTCACCGCCAGGCGTTCGCCGCCCACCTGCACATACACCGGACTTGTGTGCGCATAAGCCCCCGCGTCGTTCAGGATCATACGGTTCCAAGGTCCCGTCGCGCGAACGGCAATCCAGGAACTGCCCTCGATCGGGATACGCTCGTCCATCGCCCCCGCGCCGTTTCGCGATGCTGCCACCTTGCCGTTGACGATCACGTCCACCTTGTCCACGGGCACCAGCGAACTCACCGAAGCCCGCACCCGCACCGTCCTCGCCGCGCCCGACGGAAACTGCAATTCCTCGCCGGGCTCCTTGCCGTCCACCGTCATCGAAACCATCGGACCGTTCGATGCGAAG
>SHUN01000059.1 GCA_009697495.1 Bryobacterales bacterium
AGGCCGAGGAAACGCCAGTGCTTCTTGCCAACCCCATGCCACTTGTGAAACCATTTTCACATCAATGCGCATTCGCTCTGTAATTCTGCTTGCCGCCGTAACTTTCCTGCCGCTCTTCGGGGAACCTTTTAATGCCATTCAACGGAAATGGTGGGCGATTCAGCCCGTGACCGCGCCCGGTTTGCCGGCCCTTGACGGGGCGGGGCAGAAGTGGGTCCGCAACGAGATTGACCATTTCATTTACGACAAGCTCAAGAGCAAGAGTATCCAGCCGGCAGCGGCGGCGAGCCGACAAGTGTTTCTGCGCCGCGTGACGCTGGACCTTACCGGCTTGCCGCCGACTCCGGCGGAAGCGCAGGCCTTCCTGAGTGACAACAAGCCGGGCGCGGAGGAGCGACTGGTCGACCGGCTTCTGGCCAACCCGCGATATGGGGAACGCTGGGGCCGGCACTGGCTCGACGTCGTGCGCTATGCCGATAGCGACGGTTTCAAACAGGACGAGACGCGGCCGAACATGTGGCGGTATCGGGACTGGGTGATCCAAAGCTGGAATGAGGACAAGCCCTTTAACCGGTTCATCAAAGAACAGATTGCGGCCGATGAACTTTACCCCGGCGACATGAAAGCTCTGCCCGGCTTAGGATACCTTCGGCTGTTTGAAGACGAGTTTAATCAGGCCAATATCCATCTGCGACGCCAGGAGTTGTTAAACGACACTACGGACAACACGGCCTTTGCTTTTATGGGCATTACGCTCGGCTGCGCGCGCTGCCACGACCACAAGTTCGACCCGCTGCTCCACAAGGACTATTACCGGTTGCAGGCCTTCTTCGCCAATATGAAGATTGACGATGAAGCGACGACGGCATCGGCGCGGGAAGTGGCGGAATACAAGGCGCAAATGGCCAAGTACCGGGAGGCGGCCAAGCCGATTCTCGACAAGCTGGAAGCGCTGGCGTCCGGCCCGCGCGCGGCCTACCGGCATGAGTATACGGTGCGCTTTCCTGAGGAAGTGCAGACCGCAATCGGCAAGGCCGCCGCCGTCAGAACACCTTTGGACTGGCAGATTTATCACAAGGCCATCACGCAGGTGGACGTCCCCGATAGTGAGGTGATCAGCAAGCGCGGCAGCGCGACCGCGAAGGCGAACTACAAGGCGCTGCTGGCCGAGTTGGACGCTTATAAGGCGCTGCTCCCAAAGCCCCTCCCCACACTCCAGATCATGCGCGATCAAGCCATTGACGCGCCTTCCACTCATGTCCTGAGGGCCGGTGCCTATGAAGCTCCGCTGGAAGAAGTACAACCGGGCGGGCTGAGCATTCTGGACCCTGCTCCGGCCGTGATTCGCCCGCTGCCGGAGTTGAACTCCAGCGGCCGGCGGACGGCGCTGGCGAACATGCTGGCCGATGCGAACAACCCGCTCACGACTCGCGTCATCGTCAACCGCGTGTGGCAGGGTCACTTCGGCCGCGGCATTGCCGGGACGCCCAATGATTTCGGGTTGATGGGCGAACGGCCCAGCCACCGGGAACTGCTCGATTACCTGACGAAAACCTTTACGACGACTGACGGCTGGAGCATTAAGAAGCTGCACCGGCGGATCGTTCTGAGCGCAACTTACGCGCAAGCGTCGGACTTCCGTGAAGAGGCCGCCGCCATCGACAGCGACAACAAACTGCTGTGGCGCTATCCGCGCCGGCGTTTGGAATCGGAAGCGATTCGCGATTCGATGCTGGCCGTCTCCGGACTGCTCGACCCCACGATGGGCGGCCCGGGCGTGTTCCCGGGCGTACCGGAAGGGACGGAGATTCAAGAGGGCCGGCACTGGCGCAAGTCTCGGGGACCGGAGGATGAGTATCGGGCGAGCGTCTATATTTTCGCTCGGCGTTTGGTGCGGTATCCAATGCTGCAGAGCTTTGACACGCCGCTCGCCTTCGAAAGCTGCGGCCGCCGGCAGGAGACGGTGACGGCCGATCAGGCACTGGAAATGATGAATGGCGAGGCGGCCGCCAACTTCGCCCGCGCGTTGGCCCGCCGCGTCGCCAACGACGCAGGGCAAAGCAATGAGGCGCTGGTGGAACGGGCGTTCCGATTGACGCTTGGCCGTGCGCCATCGGGAGCGGAAATGGTCCGTAGCCGTGAGTTTTTGAGCAAGAAGCAGAGTTTCGGGGTTCGACCGGCGGGACCGCTCCCTGACGGTCGCGGCTCGGTTGCGGGCGGTTCGGTTGCGGGCTCGGTAACGGCACTCGACGACCTGTGCCTCGCGCTTTTGAGTTCCAGCGAATTCCTCTACATAGACTAATGCCACACGAAACTACACGTCGCGCCTTACTACGCGGGGCCGGGAGCGGCCTGGGTGCCATGGCGATCGCGGCCCTGCTGGCCGAAGAGTCGCATGCCGCGGCGGTCCACGACCCCACCATTCCGCGCAAGCCGCACCATGCGCCGAAGGCTAAATCCGTCATCTTCCTTTTCATGGAAGGAGCGCCCAGCCACATCGACCTCTTCGATCCGAAACCCAAGCTGAATGAGATGAACGGCCAACCGATGCCGGCCAGCTTCGGCAAGGTGATCACGGCCATGGGGACCGCGAACAACACGCTGATGGGCAGCCCGCGGAAGTGGGCGCAACACGGCAAAAGCGGGATCTGGGTGAGCGAACTTTACCCTCATATCGCCAAGCACGCCGACAAGCTGGCGGTGCTGCGTTCGTGCCAGTCCGATGGCCTGAACCACGCCGGGGGCGTGAGCCAGATGAACACAGGCGATATTCTTTCGGGCCGGCCGAGTCTCGGCGCGTGGGTTAATTATGGGCTCGGTTCGGCTAACAAAAATCTGCCCGCGTTCGTGAGCATGATCGATGAACGCGAGCCGTTCGGCAATGCTAAGAACTGGGGCTCAGGCTTCCTGCCGGCGTCGTATCAAGGCACGCTTTTCCGGCAGGGTCCGAACCCGATTCTTAACACGAAATTGCCGACCGGCCAGACCGACGAACGGCAGCGGGCGCGGCTGGCTTATTTGGACGCGCAGAATCGAGAGTACGCCAAGGGCCGGGAAGACGACACGAGCCTGGACGCGCGGATTCGCAGTTTTGAGCTGGCTTACGCGCTGCAAAAATCAGGCCCCGAGGCGGTTGATCTTTCTGGTGAAACCGAAGAGACGAAGACTCTTTACGGTTTGGATAAGCCGGAGACGGCGGTGTTTGGGCGCAACTGTTTGTTGGGGCGGCGGTTGGTGGAACGCGGTGTCCGGTTTGTGGAACTGTACTGCGGCTCCGGCTCCGGCTGGGACGCGCACACGAATCTGGAAGGCAATCACAAAAAGTGGTGCAAGGCTTCGGACCAGCCGGTGGCGGCGCTGCTGGAGGATCTGGAACGGCGCGGGATGCTGCAGGACACGCTGGTGATTTGGGGCGGCGAATTCGGACGAACGCCGTTCAACGAAAAGGGCGACGGCCGTGATCATAATCCGTGGGGATTCACGATGTGGTTTGCCGGCGGCGGCGTCCGCGGGGGGCAGACGATTGGCGCTACCGACGAGATCGGCTTGCGGGCCGTCGAGCGGCACGCGCACGCTCACGACATTCACGCTTCGATTTTGTGGCTATTGGGCCTTAACCATTTGCAGCTTACCTACCAGAACAATGGCCGCGCCGAGCGCCCCACGATTGTCGGCGGTGAGCACATGGTGAAAGAACTCTGGGGAGGGTGATCCTTCATTCGATTTCCTGGCTCTCGCCCCCGACAATAATAAATAAGTCCAAAAAGGGTCACACATGAAACTGATTCTCGCTGCATTTTTGCTCGCGCTCGCCGCCTACTCTCAGCAGGTGACCGGAACCATTACTGGAGCCGTATCTGACACCTCGGGTGCCGCCATCGCGGGCGTCGATGTCCGGCTCAACAACGCACAAACGGGGCTTACACGCAGCGTCAAGTCGGGCGAAGACGGCGGCTTTCGCTTCCTGGTGCTTCAGCCTGGCGTCTATGTCCTGGACGCCATTCAGACTGGATTCAAGGCAGTCCGGCGGGAGGGGATCGTCGTCGAGGCTGATCGTTCGATTGCGGTGCCTGTGCGCCTGGAAGTGGGCACCGTTACCGAAGTTGTCGAAGTAACCGGGGGCGCTCCGCTGCTGGAACCGAATACGTCGTCGCTCGGTACGGTGATGGATGCGCGGAAGGTGGAGGAACTGCCTCTGAACGGGCGAAATCCGCTCGGCTTGGCGAACCTGATTCCCACGGTCCGCGGCATCGGCTTTTTCGGCGGCCAGGTTCTTTCGAGTTGGCGTCTGGCGGCCATTTCCATCGGAGGCGGTCCGCCGCTGGCCAATGGATTCCTGGTGGATGGCATCGCCAGCGAAAAACTCTCCATCGCGGGCACACAGACCTTTCTCTCTATCGATTCCACGCAGGAATTCAAAGTTCTCACCAACGCCATGTCCGCCGAGTTCGGACGCACGGCCGGCGGCATCATTTCCCTCATCAGCAAGAGCGGCACGAACCAATTTCATGGCAATCTGTTCGAGTTCCTCCGCAACGATAATCTGAACGCCAACGATTTCTTCGCCAACCGCGCCGGCCGGGCCGTGGCGCCCCTGGCCTACAACCAGTTCGGCGGCACGCTGGGCGGGCCGGTAAAGAAGAACAAAATTTTCTTCTTTACTAACTACGAAGCGTTCTTCGAGCGCCGCACGGTTCAGTCCTTGATCACCACACCTACCGCCCAGCAACGCGGCGGAGACTTCTCCGATACGCGGACCGCCAACGGCGCGCTGATCGCCATTTACGACCCGACGACAACGCGCGCCTCAACCGCCGGCGGCTTCGTCCGCGATGCTTTCCCCGGCAACGTAATCCCCGCCAACCGGATTGACCCGGTTAGCCGCAACGCCCTCACCTATTTCCCGCAGTCCAATCTCCCCGGCGCAGCCAACACGCGCGCGCAGAATACCTTTCTTCAAGGCCCCGGGCCCATTAACCGGCACGCCGTCACGACGAAGGGAGACTGGAACATCTCCGCAGCCCGCCGTATTTCCGGACGCTACACCTGGGACGATCTCAAATGGAAATTCGCCAGCGTCTGGAATACTCCGGCCGAGCCCGATGGCCGGTTTGTCCTCATCCCCCGCAACAGTTCTTCCTTGAATTACAACGAGACCATCACGCCCACGCTGCTGCTGGAAGCCCGCACCGGATTTAATCGCGAAAACGAAAACTTTTTCACTCCCAGCGAAGGCTTCGACATCACCACGCTTGGGATGCCCGCCGCTTTCAAGCGGCAGACTTACGTCGGCAAAGGCGCTGCTACCGGCCGCTTTCCCACTTTGAACGTTGCCGATGCGGCCAACACCGGCGGAATTGCCTCTCGCGGGGGGCCGTCCCACACGACGCTTACCAGCGCAGCCATCACCAAGATCGCCGGCTCGCACACCATTAAGGCCGGCTATGAACACCGTTTCTACGCGCTGAACGACTATGGCCGGGAATTCTCCGTCGGGACTTACTCCTTCAATCGCGCCTTCACGCAGGGCCCCAATCCGGTCCAGGCCGGCGCCAACGCCGGTTTCGGCGTTGCCTCGCTCCTTCTTGGCACACCCGCATCCGGCTTCGCCCGTCTCCAAACAGATGGAACGGCGAGCGTCAAGTATCACGCCGCATTCGTGCAGGAAGACTGGAAAGTGTCCCGCCGGCTGACCTTGAACATCGGCCTCCGCTGGGAACTCGAAGCGCCCCCTACGGATCGCTACAACGTTTTGTCGACCTTCGATCCGAATGTTGCTTCGCCCCTCAAAGTGCCGGGCCTGGAGCTTCGCGGGGGCTTGACCTATCCGGGGGTCGGCGGCGCGTCGCGCTACCAGCGCGACGTCAATGGGAATGACTTTGGGCCGCGCATCGGCTTCGCTTACCAAGCCGCGCAGAAGACCGTCGTTCGCGGCGGCTTCGGCATCCTGTACGTACCGATCACCGTTTCACTCGCCCGCACCGGCTATTTGAATGACACGCCCATGGTCACCAGCCTCGATGGCGGCCTGACTCCGGCTGACCGAATGAGCAATCCGTTTCCAGTTGGACTCACCCCGCCCACCGGGAGCAAGGATGGCCTGCTCACCGGCGTCGGCACTGCCATCTCCGGCCAGCTCAAGGATGCGCAGCGCGGCTATTCCGAGCAGTGGAACTTCACCATCCAGCACGAGCCTTGGAATAACTGGCTGATTGAAGCCGCCTGGGTTGGCAATCACGGCGTGCGGCTCTTCGCCGACGGCCGCAATCTGAATCAGATTTCCGATGCCAATTTCGCGCAGGGCGCCACGCTCGTCCAGCCTGTCAACAATCCATTCCGCGGCATCATCGCCTCCGGCCCTCTGAGCGGCGCCACGATTACCCGCCAGCAGAGTCTGCTGCCGTTCCCGCAGTTCACCGGCGTTAGTGGCGGGTACTCGTTTATCAACAACTCCATCTATCATGCCCTTGCCATCAAAGTGGAAAAGCGCATGTCCAAGGGTCTGTCGTTCCTGCTGGCCTACACGGGCGCCAAGCTGATTGACGACGGCGCCAACTCCGGCCAGGTCCGGCCCGGCGCGGCGGTCACAACGACGGTCCAGAACTGGAGCAACCTCCGTGCGGAGCGCGGCAAGAGTTCGCAGGACGTGCCGCAGCGAGTGGTCTTTAGCGCTCTTTGGGAAATACCTTTCGGCAGGACCGGTTCGGCCTTCGTCCGCCATTCGATCGGCGGTTGGCAGTTGAACGCCATTCAGACTATCGAGAGCGGTACGCCTATAGCGCTCGCCGCGACCGTCGCGGGCGGCGGCAACCGGCCGAATGTCGTTCCCGGCGTTCAGGCAAAGCTGACGAACCCGACGATTGACCGCTGGTTCAATACCGACGCTTTCAGCACGCCGCTCGGATACACCTACGGAAACGTCTCCCGGACGCTGCCCAACGTTCACACCGATTCGCTTTATAACATCGATCTGTCGCTGTTTAAGAACTTTGCACTTCGCGAAAACGTGAAGCTCCAGTTGCGGGCGGAGGCGTTTAATTTTACGAACACGCCGACGTTCGGGGAACCGGGCCGGGCGATCAATACGGCTACGTTTGGTGTTGTGACAGCGCAGGCGTTTAACCCCAAGCCGCGGGAAGTGCAGTTGGCGCTGCGGTTGACGTTTTAACGGGCCGGTTTGAGCCCGGCGCCGCCGCGATAGATGCCGATCCAGTGATTGGTGAAACTCAGCGGCGGCTCCGGGCTTACGCGCGGCATGTGGCAACCGGCACAGTCGCGCGGCCCGCAGTCGGCGGCGCGGGTTGCGTGGCAGTTCACACACTTCTGGTCGTATGAGGTGGCAAGCGGTTCGTGCGGTGCATGGCAGGTTAGGCACGATAGCTTCCCCGCGCTCTTGACGAAACACGCCGACTGGCTCAGATAGACGGGCTGATGCCTGACGTTCCAGGCAAAATTCCAGTCCACTTTGGCTGGATCGGAGGCGGGCGGACGGTGGCATCGTCCACAGGCATCGTTCAGCGCCGACGCCGTCATGCGGCGCGGATTCAAGACCGGCGCTTTTCCGCCCGACTCGGCATGTTTCGCCCCAGGACCGTGACAGGCTTCGCAGCGCACGCCATTTTCGGCCGGCGTCAGATCCTTCAAACCGCCGGTGGAGTGGCATTCAAAACAGCCGTCGATTCCCGCCACCGGGTCGCCGATTTTGTAGAGCAGCCCGGCTGCTTCGGCCAGATTCGATGGCCGCAAGCCAGCTTGCCCCGGCGTGGGCGCGAAGGCCTTTAGCTTCGAAAAGTAGCTCAAGTAGTGCTCGAGATAGAATCGGGAATCGCCTCGGCTGACGAAGGTGACGGCCTGCTGTCCCGCGCCAAAGGCCCACTCCATCGGCACGGCCAGCACATCTGCCCCGTCGTCGACGCGGAGGGACAAGCCATCGAATCGATAGCGAAACTTGCCCGCCCTGCGCGCCTCGGTTGCCGCCAGCGGCCACGTCGTCCTTAACGGATGGGCCGAGGCCCGCGAGAGGGCGTGGGCGTGTCCGGACCTCGACTGCGATTCAAACTGGGCGGGATGGCACTTTCCGCAGACCGGCGAACCGGCGAATGGGCCGGAACTCTGCGCCGCCAGCGCGAGTCCGAACCAAAAGCCGCAAAACCGGAGCACTATTTCCTGCCGAGGCGCTGCAAGACGGCGTTCGTCAGATCGCCCGCGGCCTGGGCCGTATACGGCGAAACCCGCGGCTCATAACCGCCGTTTTTGAGTTCCTTTGGCGTCAAAAGGTAGCCCAACCAGCCATTTGTGTAGCCAAAATAGAGCGTGTTTTTGAACTTGGACTTTTCGCGGATTTCCATGGCTACTTCGCAGAAAAGCTCAATGGGGGCGGACCAGATGGCGATGTCCTTATTGATCTTCAGGAACCGGATGGGCAGATTGACTTTGTCCGCCGGGGCGTAGGCTTTCAGTTCCTCCGGAAACGTCAGGCCAGGGCGGCGGGCGGTTTCGACAACGGCTCCGGAGGCGGAAAGCTTGACGGCGGCGGTTGTGGTTTTGAGTTGTTTGTTGGCTTCGAGAATGCGGTCACCGAGAAGGACGCGGAACTGGGAGAGACGGCTGGTTCTGAAGTCGGGATAAACGCTGTAGATGGGGGCCTGGTCGCCGGCTGCGCCGTTGATGAAGAGCAGCGGGGCGCCGGTTTTCTGTTCGACGTATTCGCTGACGACACCGGGGGCGTCGCCGGAGATCTGGAGATTCTGACCGCCGAGGACGGTGCCGTGAATGGGGTAGTTGGCGATGAGGGCGAGCGGGGCGCCGTCAGCCTTGTCGATACGGATGAGGCCGAGGCGGCGGTCGGATGGGCCTTCGGGATTGAGGCCTAAATACGTCTCGCCTTCGACGTCGCGGGCGCGGCGATTGATGTTGGCGTAGGAGGTTCCCCAATTGAAGCCGAGCCTGGCTGGCGCGAGTTTTTGGCGAGCTTCGGCGATGCCGTCGATGAGGGTTTTCTCGACCATTTCGGTGTAAGCTGTTTCGACCTTGTGCGTGTAGCGGTCGCCGAGGAAGGCGACGGCGAGGCCGGGGGGACCAACTTCGGGCGCGGAATGGGTGTGGGTGTTGGCCCACCAGAAATTGACCGCTTTGATGCCGGTGCGTTTTTCGAGATCGGAGGCAACTTTTTCGTATTCGGCCGGGGAGATGAGGCAGATATCGGAGCTGACGAGGGCGAACTGGGTGATGCCGTCATCGAGGAGGACGATGCGGTGGAAGATCTTGTCGTGGACGCCAGTGGATTGACGGGCTCCGTAGCCCAGCAGCCATTGCGGCGTGGTTGGGGTGATGTCGATTTTGACGGCGGCGGCGCGGAATTCGGCGGTTAGAATCGCCGGCAGGAACAGAAGCGGGAGGAGGCGCTTCATTTTACTTGCCTTTGAGTTCGTTGGCGATGATGGGGGAGAGTTTGGCGATGTCGAGAGCGCCCTGGTATTTCTTGCCGTTGATGTAAATGGTGGGGGTGGCGTTGACGCCGGCGCGGCTGCCGTCGGCGAGGTCGCGGGCAACGGCGGCCTGGGTTTCGGGGGCGTCGAAGACCTTGGTGAATTTCGGCATGTCGAGGCCGAACTCTTTGGCCCAGTCAAGAACGGTTTGCCGGTTGATGGCGCGGCTGTTGGCGTACATTTTGTCATGGAGGGGCCAGAACTTGCCCTGGGCGTGGGCGGCGAGGCTGGCGCGGGAGGCGAGAGCGGCCTGGGAGTGTGTATCGAGCGGGAACTGTTTGTAGACCAGGCGAACATCGTTGGGGAAGGCCTTCAACAAGGCGTCGAGTTGGGGGATGGCTTTGACGCAGAAGGGGCATTGGAAATCGGAGAATTCGACGATGGTGATTTTGGCGTTGGCGGGGCCTTTGAAGGGGGCGCCGAGGATGTTGATGGAGACGGGGTCGAGGAGAATGCGGTCGCGCTGTGTGCCGGCTTTGACGAGGGGGGAATCGGCGAGGATTTTGCGAATTTCGGGTGCGGTTTTGTTGGCGGCGGCGGCTTCGAGGACGAGGGTGGCAAGGGTGAGGCTTTGCGAGCAGGCGGGGTCCTCAACGCGGCACTGGGCGAGCTGCATGGGGCAGCCGCAGGGACAGGTGGAGTCGCGGAGGATGGTGAGGACGACCTTTTGCTGGGCGAGGGTGAGGCCCTTCATGTCGAGGCCGGGGAGAGTGGTGGCGGCTTGCCAGTTGGAGGGTGGCTGGGCGGGGAGTAGAGTGGCTGCGAGGAGGAGGAAGAGAGTGCGGAGCATGAACCCATTATGATGGGTTTGCGTGGCGTATAGTCTTAGGGATGCGATTTGTGTATTTGCTTTTGCTTGCCG
>SHUN01000060.1 GCA_009697495.1 Bryobacterales bacterium
CGGCGACGGTCGCGGCGTCCCAGTTGCCTGTCGGCGTTGTCTCCAAATATCCGCGAGTGATCAGGGCCTGCTGGATTTGGGTGAAGCGATCTTGCGTCGGCGTCTGCTGGCCGCGATAGCGGCGGGCCGGGACGGGCTGCGGGCTGCGGCCGGTTGGGCGTCCCCGCGTATACGACGCCGTGCGGCCTTTGAGAGCGGGCCGGCGGACGGTGGACTTGGCGGCGGGCGATTTGCCGACAGCTTTCTTTTTCGGCGCGGGAGCGGCCAGGGTGAGGCCGAAACCGAGCAGGAAAACCGTTAGCGAAATCGCAAGAAATTTCTGCGGCACTCCCTTATCCTAGCTCAGTTCGTCTCGCGGAACCGGCGGCCGGACAAAGGAGGATGGCCCGCGGCTACGCACGCCCGCGATAAAGTTCTCGAAATCTCGCGGAACCGGCGGCCGGACAAAGGAGGGTACGTAGCCGGATCGGGGAACGCACCGGCTTGCTTACGCTCGCGGCTCGGTAACTCTTCCGGAATCAGCGCAACCGTTTCCGAGCCACTCGCCGTCAGGGAGTGGTTTCGGCCAGAATCCCCAAAACTGTTTAAGCACCCGGCGAAGGACCGCGGCCGGGTCACGGCGAACGTAGAAGTGGATTGGACCTAAGCTTGCAGGCACATATTAAGAATATCCGCGGAAAAGGAGTGAACCGGCATGCTTTGGATCGGGATTGTAGATTTGTCGGTTATGAGGGATCTGAGTCCGGGGCGTTTCTACACGTTCGGGCCCAGAGCGGTTCAGCGCGAGTGATGCGCGGGCGGTCATTTGGTCAAACTACAACCGCAAAACCGGGCTTTAGCCGATTGGTATTCGGGTTCTACCGGAGTGTCGAACACGGGCAAGAAGCTCTCGTAGAGGCGCGCGCGAATGGATTCCGGAGCTCGGCGGTCATCCATCGGGGCGCCGACGGCACCGTACATCATTATCACGGCGGACTTGGGCCGCGAGACCGCGCCATATTTTCGATCCTGATCTCGCTCGCCGCGGCTGTGCCGGCGGCGTATCTGGACCTCTCCCCCCTTGCGTGGCTGGGCGCTATTCTCTTCGCCCTCTTGGCGGCGTGGTTCCTCACGCTTGCGATCGGGCTTGGGCTGCGGACGAAAACGCTGCGGCGCGTTCGGGGCCTCGTGCTTCCGGGAGAAAGCATGGTGGCCGTTGAGACGACGGCGCGGAATCTGGGTGATGCGCTCGCCGTGCTCCGGCGCATCGGGCAGCCCGCTGTCTTCGCCATGCGTCCGGGGCCTGGTTTCGCCGCGCCGGCGGCCAGCGCCTTGCCACGCCGGGATCCAGTGACATTGGCCAATCTGGCCGATTGCGCCGGGGCGTTGGCAGGAACTCACGAGCTGGAATCGTCGATGCGATCGAAATCACTACTGCCGATTCTGGACGAATTCGAGGCGCTGATCGAGGCCTCCCGGGCGGACTTGGCGGAAGCGGAGCGGCTCGAGTACGCCATGACCAACGAGGCGGATTGGCTGTTGGACAACGCCTACCTGATCCGCTCCAACATCGCCGACATCCGGCACAACCTTCCCGATAACCACAACAAAATCCTGCCGGTGTTGAAGAATGGCAACGGCGCGGCCCGGCCGCGCGTGTACCATCTGGCCGTTGAACTGATCGACGCCACCGGGCACCGGCTGTGTGCCGAAGCGATCACCGGTTTTCTCGCGTCCTACCAGCAGAGGTGTCCGTTGACGGTCGCCGAACTGTGGGTGTTCCCTCTGATGCTGCGGCTGGTATTGATTGAGCGTCTGGGACGGCTCTCCGCAGTTGCCAGCCGCCGCCAGCACGATCGCGAGCTCGCCGACTTTTGGGCCAACCGTGTGCTAAACGCTGGCAAACGCTCCGCTGGACAACTGGAGGAGACGATCGTTGAAATCGACCGCCGCCGGACGCAACTGACGCCGCATTTTATTGAACGGCTGGGAGAGCAGCTCCACCAGGAAGAGTCCGCCCTGGCGCCGGTCCAGAATTGGGTCCAGGCGGCGACGGGCCAGCGCTTCGTCGATATCATCCGGGGCGAGCAGGCCGAGGAAGCAAACGATCTGATGCTGATCGCGAGCGCGATCGGGAGTCTGCGGCAGCTCTCGGAACTGCAGTACCCGAAGATCGTGGAATCGGTGAGCCGGATGGAGGCGATCCTTCTGGGGGACCCTTCGGGGGTACACGGGCGCAGCGATTTCGCAACGCGCGACCGTTGCCGGCGAGTTGTGGAGGCAGTGGCGCGCCAATCGAAGCAGGAGGAATGGGCGGTGGCGGCGTTGGCTGTCGAGTTGGCGCAATCGGCTCCTGCAGGGAGTCGCGAACGGTGCGTGTCGTACTTCCTGCTGGACGATGGTTTGCCGGAAATGGAAAAGCGGACGCGGTGCAAACCCCGTTGGCGGCAACGCGCGCGGCGAATGCTGGAACGGCGCGGGACGCTGTTCTACCTGGGCAGCTTGACGGGGTTAACGGCGGGGCTGACAGCAGGGTTCTTACTGGCGGCGAACGGCGCCGGAGTGACTTCACTCTGGGTGCTTCCCCTGTTGGGAGCGCTTGCCGTGTTTCCCGCTTCTGAACTGGCCACCTACCTGCTGCAGTTGTCGCTCACGTCGCTGCTCCCCGCCCGCGTGCTTCCGAAAATGTGGTTTGAGGAAGAGGGGATTCCGGACGATTGCCGCACGCTGGTGGTAGTGCCGATGATGCTCCTGACGCCGGAGGCGATTGCGGGTGAAATCGAGAAACTGGAAGTACGCTACTTCGCCAATCGGGATCCGAACCTGTGGTTCTCATTGTTGTCCGATTTCACCGATGCCACCGAGCCTGAAATGCCGGAGGACGACGGATTGCTGGGGCTGGCGGAAAAGGGAATCGAGCAACTGAACGGGCGTCACGGCGCCGGGCGTTTTCTGCTGTTTCACCGGAAGCGGGGCTGGTGCGAAACCGAAGAACGCTGGATCGGATGGGAACGGAAGCGTGGAAAGCTGGAGGAACTCAACCGGTTGTTGAACGGCGCGGGGGACGCGGAGATTGTGCGCGCGGGGCCGCTGCCGGAGGGTATACGGTACGTGATCACCCTGGACGCCGACACGCAGCTTCCGCACGGCAGCGCGCGGCGGCTGGTGGAGACCATCTCGCATCCGTTGAACCGCGTGCTGCTGACCGAAGATGGGCGCAACCGTTCGCGCGGGTACACCATCATTCAGCCGCGGGTCAGCATCACGCTGCCGTCGGCGACGGCGACGCGGTTCACGCGGCTGTTCACGGACGCCCGCGGAACCGACCCGTACAGCCAGGCGGTTTCCGATGTTTATCAGGACCTGTTCGGCGAGGCCATCTACCATGGCAAGGCGATTTATGACGTCCATGCCTTTCACAGCATCATGAACGGGCGGTTTCCCGAACAGCGATTACTGAGTCACGATCTGATTGAAGGGGCCTATACGGGTGTTGGATTGGCGTCCGACGTGGAGCTTTTCGAACAGTTTCCGATGGACTATGCGAGCTACGGCAAACGACAGCACCGATGGATTCGCGGCGACTGGCAAATTGCGTCCTGGATTCTGCCGCGAGTACCGTCGGGGACCGGAGGGAGTGAGCCGAATCCGCTGACGTTGATCAATCGCTGGAAGATATTGGACAACCTGCGGCGGAGCCTGATACCAGGAGGGTCGCTGGTGCTGTTGGTATTCGCGTGGACCTGCGGCACGGCGCCGCAGGCGGCCAGCATACTGGTCGGCTTAACGCTGACGGTGCCGCTGCTTTTTCAGTTTCTCGATCGCGCGCTGGCGCGCTGGCGGGGCGACACACAGGCGTGGCGCGAAGCCAACAGCGACTTGAACCGGGCGATGATCATGACCGCCTTTCTACCGCACCAGGCCTTTCTGGCCGCCGACGCGATTGTCCGCTCCCTTTACCGGCTGAAAATTAGCAAACGGCACTTGCTGGAATGGCAGACAGCGGAAATGTCGGACCAGGCGGTGCGGCTGCGACTGGATCCATACCGGGCCCATTTTCTGCGGATCTATGTGATTTCCGCGGTGTACAGCCTGGCGTTGGAATTTCGGAGCGGATTTTGGCAACCGGCGTGGTCCCCGTATCTGGCGTTGTGGATCGCCGCGCCGGCGGCGCAGCGTTGGATCCGTTCGCAGCGCCGGGCGGTCCGGGCGGCGGCAAAGATCGAAATCGAAGACCAGGTATTTCTGAGGCGCGTGGCGCGAGAGACATGGCGATATTTCGATGACTTGGTGGGACCGGAGACAAACTGGCTGCCTCCGGACAATTCGCAGGAAGCGTTGAACATTGAGGTCGCCAGCCGCACTTCGCCGACCAATATCGGACTGTGGCTGATGTCGGCGGTAACGGCGCGCGACCTGGGGTACCTGACACCGGACGCGATGGACGAGCGATGCGCGGCGACGATAGAAACGTTGCGAAAGCTGGAAACGTGCGAGGGGCATATTCTCAATTGGTACGACATACGAACGCTGGCGCCGCTGCCGCCGAAATATGTCTCGACGGTGGATAGCGGGAATCTGATCGCCTGCCTGTGGGTGCTGAAGCAATCGGCGGACGAAATGGACGGAGCGAGGCAGCTCCACGGGCGGGTGTTGCGCGGGTTGGCTGATACGCTGGCGGTGATCGCCGAGCGCTTTCCGCCGGACCACACCACGAGCGTGCCGTTGGGGGTGCTGCGAGGGCTTTTCCAGGAAGAGACGACGGGGATTGAAATCCTGGGGAAAATCCGGCTGGCGGTCGAGCCGGCGCGGAAGTTAACCGAATCGTTGCGGTGGATAGACTCGCCTGGAGGGGAGCGCGCGTATTGGATTACGCGGTTGAGCCGGCAGATTGATGCCTGGATTGCGCACGCCAACCACTATCTGCGGTGGCTGGACGCGTTGGCGGCGCCGCCGGACGCGTTTCTGGAGCCGTTGGGCGAACGTGTGATCGCGGGACGCCGGGTGCTGCTGCGCGACCTGCCGGGGTGGGGCGCGGTGGCACGCGACGAAGTTGGGCTTCTCCACGAGATCCTGCGGGAACGGACGCCGAACGAGAAACTGCCGGCGAGTCTGGCGGCCTGGATTGGCGGGCTGCAGGCTGAATATGAAACGGCGCGCGGAGCGGCGGCGGAGATGCTGGAACGATACGGGCAGTTGGCGGAGAAAAGCGATGCGCTGGCGGAGAGAATGGACATGAGGTTCCTTTACGACGCGCAGCGGCAACTGTTCGCGATCGGGTACCAGGCGGGCGGACCGCTGAAGATCACGGGGCACTACGATCTGCTGGCGAGCGAAGCGCGGCTGGGAAGCCTGGCGGCGATTGCCAAAGGCGACGTGCCCGCCCAGCATTGGCTGGCGTTGGGACGGCCCTACACGTCGGAGAACGGACAAGTGCTGCTGTCGTGGAGCGGCACGATGTTTGAGTATTTGATGCCGATGCTGTTCACGCAGAGTTTTCGGAACTCAATGCTGGAGAACGCCTGCGCCGAAGCGGTGAAGCGGCAGATTGCGTACGCGGCGGCCCGCGGGGTGCCGTGGGGAATATCGGAATCGGCGTATAGCGCGCTGGATGCGCACAAGATCTACCAGTACCGGGCGTTCGGGGTGCCGTCGCTTGGATTGAAACGAGGACTGGAAGATGAACTGGTGGTGGCGCCTTACGCGACGGCGCTGGCGCTGCTGGTGAACCCGGCGGAAGCGATCGGGAATTTGAAACGGTTTGTGAAGCTGGGGATGTACGGCCGGATGGGATTTTATGAATCGCTGGACTACACGCGCCAGGAAGAGCGGCGGGGCGGGAAAGGCGTGGTTGTCTACGCCTACTTTGCGCATCACCAGGGCATGAGTCTGATGGCGTTCAATAACGTGCTCAACCGCGGGATCATGCGGGAGCGGTTTCATTCCGATCGCCGCGTGAAGGCGGTGGAGCCGCTGCTGTTTGAGCGGATACCGGCGGTGCCATCGCTGCTTGTTCACCGGCCGGAGGAGCGGCTGCAAACGCGGCCGGCCGCGGGTCCGCCGGCGCCTGTGTACAGGGTATTCGACGAGGATACGCCGATACCGAGCGCGCAGCTTATGGGCAACGGCCGTTATGCGCTCATGATCACCAATACGGGCGCTGGATATAGCCGGTGGGGCGAGTTTTCGCTGACGCGGTGGAGGGCGGACGCGACCCGCGACAACTGGGGCACGTTCATTTACCTTCGCGAAACGGAAGGCGGGATTCGATGGGGCGCGACGCACGCCCCATTACAAGTGAAGGACCCTCGGTACACCGCGACATTCAGTGCCGACCGGGCGGAGTACCGGCGAAGGCGGCTGGGTATTGAGAGTCACATGGAGGTGACGGTTTCACCGGAGGACGACGTGGAGATCCGGCGGATCACGCTGGTGAACGAGAGCGGGCGGGCGCGAACAATCCAGGTGACCAGCGCGGCGGAATTGAGCCTGGCCCGGCACGGAGACGACCGGGCGCATCCGGCGTTCAGCAAGCTGTTTATCCAAACCGAGGCGCTGCCGGAATTGCAGGCTCTGATTGCCTGGCGGCGACCGCGTTCGGAGGAAGATCCACCGGTGTGGATGGCGCAGTTGATGATTCAAAGCGGGGAGGACGGCGACTCCTTCGAGTACGAGACGGATCGGGCGCGGGCGCTGGGGCGAGGCCGCTCGTGGCGGGATCCGGTGCTGGCGATGGACGGCAACGCGGGATACGTGCTGGATCCGGTCTTCGTGATGAGTCGACGCGTCGCGCTTGCGCCGAGACAGCAAGCGCAGGTGACGCTGGTGACCGCGGCCGCGGCGTCGCGCGAGGAGCTGCTTCGCCTGGTGCACAAATACAGAGACAGCGAAGTTTGCCGGCGGGCGTTTGAGCTGGCCTGGTCGCACGCGCAACTGGAACACCGGTATCTGGGAATTGAAACGGACGCGGCGATGCGATTCGCCGACCTGGCGAGCCACCTTCTGTACCCGAACTACCGGCTGCGAGCGCCGGCCGAGCGGTTGCGGCGGAACGTGCTGACCCAGTCGAGGCTGTGGGTCTATGGCCTATCCGGGGACCTGCCGATGGCGGTGGTATGGGTGGATGAATCGCAAGGGCTTGTGCTGGTGCGGGAACTGCTGCTGGCGCACACTTACTGGCGCCTGCGCGGATTCAAGGCCGATCTGGTGATCCTCAACCGCGAACCGGCGAGTTACGAGCAGCCGCTGCAGGAACAGTTGCGCCGCCTGGTGGATGCCCATTCGCTGCAGAACGGAGTTCAGCAACCGGGCGGGCTGTTCCTGTTGAAATCGGATCAGATGCCGGAAGAGGATCTGAATCTGATTCTGAGCGCGGCGCAGGCGACGATGGCCGCGGTGCGGGGAACGCTGGCGAAGCAGCTCAGCAGCCCTCCGGACGGCATGCCGCCGCCACCGTTGCAGATCCGGAAGCGCGAGGAGCATCTCTCGCAGCCGCTGCCATTCCTGGAGCTGCCATACTTCAACGGGCTTGGGGGATTTACGGCGGGCGGCCGGGAGTATGCGATCTATCTAGGGCCGAACGTATCGACGCCGACGCCGTGGATCAACGTGATGGCCAACCCGGTATTCGGGTCGCTGGTGAGCGAATCGGGTTCCGGATGCAGCTGGTACGGGAACAGCCAGTCGAACCGATTGACGCCGTGGAACAACGATCCGGTGGCGGACGCGGCGGGGGAGGCTATCTATGTACGCGATGAAGACAGCGGTGTTTTTTGGACGCCGACGCCGCTTCCGGTGCGGGAGTTGGACGCCTATCGGGCCCGGCATGGGCAAGGGTACACAGAATTCGAACATAACAGCCACGCGCTGGAACAATCGCTGCTGACGTTTGTGCCGGTGGCGGAGGGGCCGGCGGACCCGGTGCGGGTGCAGCGGCTGCGAGTGAGGAATCGATCGTCGCAACGGCGGCGGCTGTCGGTGACGGCGTACTCGGAGCTGGTGCTTGGCGGGGATCGCGAGTCAACGCAAATGCATGTCGTCACGACGTGGGACGAAAGCTCGAAAGCGCTGCTGGCGCGCAATCGATATCACATGGATTACGGGGGGCGTGTGGCGTTCGCGGCGATGTCGCCGGAGGCGGCGTCGTATTCGGCGGACCGCGCCGTCTTTCTGGGACGCAACGGCTCGATGGAGGCTCCCGAGGCGCTACGGAGAGAGAGGCTGGCGAATAACGCCGGTCCGGGGTTGGATCCGTGCGCGGCGCTACAGACGAAGTTCGAGCTGGGTCCAGGGGAAGAGAAGACGGTGATCTACCTGTTGGGACAGGCCGAAGATATTGACCATGCGCGGCGGTTGATTGCGTAGTACCGGGATGCGGGGAACGCGGAACGATCGCTGGACGGGACGCGGAAGTGGTGGGATGAACTTCTGCAGACGATTCAGGTAAAGACGCCGGTTCTCTCCGTCGATATCCTGCTGAACCGCTGGCTGCTTTATCAAACGTTGAGCTGCCGGATTTGGGGCCGCACGGCATTGTATCAATCGAGCGGCGCGTACGGATTCCGGGACCAGTTGCAGGACGCGCTGGCGATGGTTTACGCCAGACCGGCGATCGCGAGGGAACTGATTTTGCGAGCCGCGTCGCGCCAGTTTCCCGAAGGCGACGTTCAACATTGGTGGCATCTGCCATCGGGAGCGGGCGTGCGAACGCGATGCTCCGACGACCTGCTGTGGCTGCCGTACGCGGTGTGTCAATACATCGCGGTCACTGGCGACGACGGGATTTTCGATGCTGGCACGGCCTTTATCCACGGCGCGCAATTGAAAGAGGAGGAGCACGAAGTCTATTCCCAGCCGACGGTATCCATCGAGGAGGCGACGATCTTCGAGCACTGCCGGCTGGCGGTGGAGAAGGGCTGGACGGCGGGCGCGCACGGACTGCCGCTGATCGGCACGTGCGACTGGAACGACGGCATGAGCAGCGTGGGAGACGAAGGAAAAGGGGAGAGCGTGTGGCTGGCGTGGTTCCTGGTGGATGTATTGAAGAAATTCGCGGGCGTTTGCGGGGACCGCGGGGAGACGGCGTTGGCGGAGCGATACCTGGGACGGGCGCGCGATTTGAGCGCGACGGTGGAGCGGACAGCCTGGGACGGGGAGTGGTATTTGCGGGCGTTTTTCGACGATGGAACGCCGCTGGGCTCGCATCAAAACGAGGAGGCGCGGATCGATTCGATTGCGCAATCGTGGGCTGTTATCAGCGGCGCCGGCGATCCGGAGCGGGCGGCGACGGCGATGCGGTCGGTGGAAAAACATCTGTTCCGGGAGAAGGAAAAGACGGTGCTGCTGTTCACGCCGCCGTTCGACAAATCCAGCCCGCATCCCGGCTACATTATGGGATATCCGCCGGGGGTTCGCGAGAATGGCGGGCAGTATACGCATGCCGCGTTATGGGTGGCGATGGCGCTGGCGCGAATGGGCGAGGGCGAGCGGGCCGTCCATGTTCTGCAGATGTTGAATCCGATTGAGCACTCGCGGACCCCGGAGGATTGCGCGGCGTATAAGACGGAACCGTACGCCGTGGCCGCCGATGTTTATTCGCTGGGGAGCCAGCCGGGGCGGGGCGGATGGACCTGGTATACGGGATCGTCGGGATGGATGTACCGAGTGTGGCTGGAGGAAGTGTTAGGGTTCCGGTTGCGGGGCGGGCGGCTTACGATCCAGCCGGCGATCCCGGCGGATTGGCCGGGTTTCGAGATTACGTTCCGGTACGGAAAGACGGAATACAGGATTGAGGTGGTGAACGGCGGGGAGCGGTTGGAGCAGGAGATTGCATTGACTGACGACGGCGGGCGGCATGAGATTCGGGTTTCTGCCGGGGTGGGGGAGCGTTCGCTGACGGCTGCGGGGGGGTGAGACACATTTTTCCCGGCGACCTCCGCGACGACTTCGGCGAGCGCAGCCTTTTACGCTTTGTTTACCTGAATCCCTCGACAAAATCACCCAGCATCCGTCGGGCAACTCGATAGCCGGCTTCTTCCAGATAGTACGCTCAAATGTCAGCAAGGTCTTGCTGAGCATTCGGCACGAGAATGTAGCGACTCATCCAGCCTTGCGCTTCGATTCACGCATGTCGAGGTCGTCAATAAGTCCTTGCAGGAACACCTCGCCGTCAACACCTTCGCCGCGTTCGGCTCCGAAGTTCGTGCAATTGAATCGCGCTCATCGGTGTGCTCCCATTCTCGACGAGTTGTTCGAGTTCGGGCGTCAGATTTACGGCCATGGCCGCACCTCTGGTGATTCAACCCGGAGGGTAGCCCAGATGGGGATAGCCGTCGATGTTGGCCGGCCAGCAACTTTTTGAGAGAGC
>SHUN01000061.1 GCA_009697495.1 Bryobacterales bacterium
CGTATTCGGGGCGTTTCAGGAGGGCGTCGACGAGTTCCGCCCGTTTGTTCGGATTCTTTGATCGCAGGAATGCCCGTGCTTCGTCCGCGGTAGGGATAAGCCCGATAATGTCGAGCGAAGCGCGGCGCAGGAACGTGGCGTCATCGGCTGGATCGGAGGGAGCAATCGACAGGCGCTGGAGTTTCGTATTGATATGTTCGTCGATAAAGTTATTGACTCGAAGCAAAGCCGTCTTTTGCGGATTGGGAATAACCGCGACGCGCGCGGCGGCGGTGACGCCGGGGCCTCTGACGACGATCGCGGTCTCCCCGCCGCGGTTGCCCGTAACTTCCCCCTTCAGATTGATCGCCGCAATGGAGTCGTCGTTGGACGTGTATTTCACCAGATGCGAGACGTCGGCCTCGGTGCCGTCGTTGAAGCGGGCCGTGACGAGGAGTTTGCGCTTGGCGTCTTTCCCGGTGAGGGTGGCGAGTTCTGGAATCACGCGGAGGCTGGCCATCTGGCGATCCGTTGCGGGATTCCGCGCCGCGCCGTTCTGAATCCACGTCTTGAGCGTTTGGTAGTCCTGCGAAGTTTCGGTGAACAGCTTGCCTCCGGCGTGTTTAACGGCAAACGTGGGCTTGGCCAACAGGAGACTTTTCTCAGGATTGGCCTTATCGATACGGCGGCCATTGTGTTTGGCGACGATCATGTCGTGGTCGGCTTCCGGCTCATAGCCGAACAAGGAGAGTTTGAAGCCATTCTGGCCGGTTAATGCCCCGTGGCACGAGCCGCCATTGCAACCGTACTTGGTCAACACAGGAAGAATGTCCGCCGCGAAACTTTGTTGGACAGGTTTATCGGCTCGCTGGACGAGGGCGGTTGTGGCGGCGGAGAGGCCTTCGAACTGAGCGGTGATTTTAGCTGCGCCGTCTGCTTGTGCCGTGAGTTGCGATTTGTCGATTGTTGCGGCGTGCCCGGTGATCGACAGCGTCGCCTGGCCGGTGACGTCCCGGATCTTGCCGTCGTCGGATTCAATCAGCACGACTAGCTGTTGCCTGGAACCCTGGCCGAAAAGCAGCGGGTTCTCCGGCAGGATGGTCAGCTTGCGCGGTTGGGCGGCAAGCGTCGCGGCGAGAAGGAGGAGGAGTATCGGCATCGGCGGGAAAGCCCTATACAGCTCTATCAGAAATGAGCGCGCTTTACCAGACCGCGTTCTTGTAATGTTCTTTGATGTCTTCGTCGGCGGTGATTAGAGGGGCGTTGGCGGAGTGGCGGGCGTGGGCGACGATGATGCGGTCAAAGGCGTCGCGGGTCCATGTTTCGTTGCAGGCGGCGCGGGCGATTTCGGCGAACGGGATGGGGCAATGGGAGACGCCGATAGTGGAATCGAGATGAGCGACGATTTTGGACGCGGGGGCCGTGATCCGGTGGATTTCAAAGAGATACTGGAGTTCCAGATAGACCATCGGCGATAAGAAGAGATCGTATCGCTCGATGGCCCTCTGGGCGGTTTTGCTGATTTTCCTGACGTCGCCGAGCGCTAGGCGCACGACGACATTGGTATCCAGATAGGCCTGCATTGGCTAGCCGTTATTGCGTTCCCAGGCGGCAAGGGTCTCGGCTTGCATGTCCTTGGTGGCCTGATCGAAGTCTTCAATCGTCGTGCCCGGCGCCAGAATTGGCATGGGCTTTAGCCTCGATAACTTGGACGGCTTTGTTTCGGCGACGATGAAAAACCTCGTGCCCTTGTGCGTGAACTCCACCTTTTCACCCTTCTCAGCCGCATCCACAAGGGTGAAGAGCGACTCCCGAGCTTTGGAGATTGTTACGGACATCTTTTGGCCTCGATTCGATTGTACGTCATATCGACAAGATGTACAAGAAGTTAATTCACCAGCACCGAAATCCGCGGAGCCTCCTGCCGTTCTCCGTTAGCGGCGCCAAGGATCGCCACGTGCGGCGACCGCGATTCGATCGCCGATTGCGCCGCGCGGATCGTAATCTCGGCGGTCTCCTGGCCGGAACTGACGGTCAGCGCGTCCATCGTGACGCCGGGCGGCAAATTGTCGAGGGCAAGCACAATCGGCGCCAGGAAATCAGTTTCGCGGCGAATGGTCAGCGGAATTCTGGCGGAGCCGCCGCGCGGAATATTGACGCTCGACACGGCGGCTTCCAGCGAGAAATTTGGTTTTTGGGCGACGGTGAGGACGGCGCTATCGACACGGGCGAAGGCAGCCCCTTCGCCGCCGCCGCTGGCGATGCGGACGGAGCGCCAGGCGATGTTCTCGCCCGCCCTCACCAAGACCCTCGCGGCAGTTCCCGGCAGCGTCTCCGGTCCGGCGATAAGTTCGATTTCGGTCTCGTTTTTACCCGCGGGTATGAAAGCAGCTTTGGCTGTGATCCCCGTCGGCAGTCCCTCCAAAACAACAGGAATGTCGCCGGTATGGCCATCCAGGCGTTGGACAGAGACTTTCCAGTTTTTTGTCTGGCCGGGGTAGATATAGGGACGGTCATCGGCGAGTTGGGGCGTGAACCGGGGTTGCGCGGCGGTAACTGTGAGTTGGAAGGGAGTGCCTTCGCTGGCGATCGCGACGGTGTTGCGCAGCTCGAGCGTGTAGGTTCCGGCGGCGGCGAATTTGTGCGTCAGGCGGGGGTCCTTCGTATAGAATTCGGCGCCCGCAAAGGCGAAGTCGTCATTGGCGGCGAGCACTTTTCCATCGGCGTCGAGGAGCCGCATGGTGAGATCGGAATCGGCGCCGAAGCGCTGGGAGCGGACCTCGAAGGTCAGTGATTCACCGGCCTTGGCATCCACGGTAAATTTGTGGGGATCGCGGTATCGGGCCATGGCGGTGACTTGGGCCGGGACTGTGATCTGCGGTCCGGCGGCAACGGGAAGGCTGTCGATCAGAAAGGGAACGGTGTTAGAGCGGCCGGCCGGGGTGACGACGGTGAGACTGTGCTGCCCCGCGGCGTTGGGGACGTTGATTTGCGCGCGGGCGCTGGCGCCATTGACGGCGGTGATTTTGCCAGCGATTTGGGGGTCGGAGAATTCAAGTTTGGCGTTGCTGTCGTGGAAACCGGCACCGTAAAGAGTGATTTCGTGTTGGCCGGGGGGGACGGCGATAGGCGCGACAGTGTCGATGTGCGGAGACTGCCGGATGTCGAGCGTGTAGGCGAAGTTCGGATCGTTGTTACGGTGGGTGGGTTGGACAATGATGACGTACTCGCCGGCATTGGGGAAGCGGAAATGGAGGAACGGATCCCAGATAAATCGTTCCTCGGAATGCGCGAGTTTGCGGCCCGTGGAATCGGTGAGAATCAGCGCGGCGTCCAGACCGTTGCCGTTGCGGGCGGCGCGGAGATCGAAGAGCCAATGGGAGTCTTTGGCGGCGTGGAATCGGAAGAAGTCGAAGTCGCCATCGGTATTGAGCCGGCCGAGGATGGTCGCCGGGACGGCCGCGACTTGCGCTAGTTCCAGGAGGGAGTTGGGTTCGGCCTCGAGAATATGGGGAAGATCGGAGACGCGGAACAGAAGGGGGCTGGAAGCGCCGCGGGGCGTTATTACGTAGAACGGGTGGGAACCAAACGGGGCGTTATCCGGAATCCGGAACCGCAGTGTCAGGCGAGTAGGGGAGTGTGTCAGGATCGTGGCGGAAAAGGCCTGGTTGGGCACCAGAACGGAAATGGCGCGGTCGAGGTGCTCCCCGAGCACTTCCGCTGTGAAGGAATCCCCCCGCTGCCCGGACTGCGGAAAGCTGGACGCGGCGACGGGAGTGCGGTGGACAACGGGATCGGCCGCCAACGCGGCAAGGAGGAAAAGGAAATAAGGCACTTGGGGCCGAAGATATCACGTTTGCACCCTCTAAATTTGTTTCACGTAAATGACGGAGCCGCCGAAATGGAAAACATAGCGCGCCAGATGGACCGAGAGCGGCGCATATAAGAGAGGGAGGCCCCAATGCCAATAGATGTGCTGGTCGTGGATGATTCCGCGGCGATTCGAAAGATACTACAGCGTGTGCTGGCCCAAACGGAACTTCCGTTAGGGAAGATTTTGGAGGCCGGCGATGGGTTCGAAGCGATAGAACGGCTCACAGCGAATAACATCGGCCTGGTCCTGACCGATATCAACATGCCGAATATGGACGGGATCGAATTGTTGAAGAAGATTCGCGAAAATCCGCAATGGAAATCGATCCCGGTGGTAATGATCACCACCGAAGGCAGCCAGCAAAAAGTTCTGGAGGCAGTGGATCTTGGAGCGGCGGGCTATGTGCGCAAGCCGTTTACTGCGGACCAGATCAAAGAAAAGTTGTTAGGACTCGTTTAAGCGGGAGCGCAAAGCGCGGACGGAGAGAAATCATGACTCGACAAGAGATGAACGTAATAGTGGAACAGGGCGTTCGCAGCTCGGTGGAAAATGTCTGCGGAACGATGCTGGGCTGCTCGGTGGAGGTCGGCGAGACACGGCAGATCGGCCACCCGCTGCAGGAGAGCGATGGCGTCGTGGCGCTGATCGGCATGGCCGGGCAGTGGGTTGGAACTGGCGCGCTGACCTGCAAACCCGATCTGGCCTGTCGTCTGGCAGGGGCGCTCCTGATGGACACTTTCGATACGGTGAACGAAGAGGTTCTGGACGCGGTGGCGGAACTGACGAATATGGTGATCGGAAATCTGAAGACCGTCATTGAGGAGCACGTGGGACCAATGGGGCTGTCAACACCGACTACGATCTATGGGGCCAGTTTCACCACGAAAATCGGGGGAAGCCAGGAGTGGACGTTGATCCCGGTCCGGGTATGTGACGGCGATCTTTTGGTCCAGGTGTGCATGGTACCGAACGAGCAAGGTCGGGGGTCGCTTAACCGCCTCGACGTTGTTGGGCACATGGTCACCAGGAATTAACTAGCCCTTAATCCCTTCGAAAGCGTTTTCGAGTTCCACGCGTACGTCCGGCGAAACTGGAATGAGCGGAAGGCGCGGAACCCCGCCGTAATACCCATTCAAATCCATCGCATATTTCAGCCCGGGGATGCCGTACTTCACCGTGACGAGCGATGCGGGGTTGGCGATGCGGCTCTGCCAATCCATCCCCGCTTCTTCCTCCCGGGTCCGGAACGCTTCCCAGATCGTGACGCACGCATACGGCGCCGCATTCGCGAACGCCAATACAGCGCCAACAGCGCCAACCTTCAGCGACGGATATAGCGTAGGCGCGCTGCCCGACAGAACCTGGAATCCTGTCTTAACCTCGCGGATCATCCGCATCATCTTCTCCAGGTTTCCCGAGCTTTCCTTTATCGCGACGATGTTGGGATGTTCGCTTAGCATGACGACGGCTTCGGCCGCAATATCCACGCCCGTCGCCTGCGGCCAGTTATAGATCATCACTGGAATTTTCGACTGATCGGCCACCGCCCGGAAATACCGAACCTGCGCTTCGACGCTCGAAAGCAGGCTCTTGTAATAGCGCGGCGTGCGGACCATCGCCGCGACGTACCCCATTTCCGCGGCTTTGTTCGTCAGCGAAACCGTTTCGCGCACGCTCTCAACACCGGTGCCGCAAAGCAGTTGCTTCCCAGGTTTGGCAAATTGCGCCACCCATTCAAACATCTGCATTTTCTCTTCCGGCAACAGCATGACGCTCTCACCCGTGGAGCCGCACACAACATAGCCCGAGAGATTCACCATGTTCAGCTTTTCCACATTATGCTGAACCTTCGCTTTGTACAGGTCGCCATTGTGGTTGAAGGGCGTGGCGATGGGAGGATAAATGCCTTGCAGTTTGATCATGAGTATTCCGTCGAAAAGCAGAAAGGGCGCGGCGGCCGGATGGCACGCCGCGCCCGGCCTTTGCGCGGGTTCCTGAAGAGACTAACCCTTTACGAAGATAATGACGAGGGTGTAAAGCGCCAGTGATTCGATGAAGATCAGCCCAAGCAGGCCGAAACCACGGATCACTGCGCCTGCGCCCGGGTTGCGGGCAATGCCCTCAGCAACGCCAGCGATGGCCTTGCCTTGTCCCAGAGCGCAAAGTCCCGAGGCGATCGCCATCGAGAACGCGCCCGTAATCACCATGCCGCCATCGGCCGCCATCATCGGCGTGGTGAAAGCGAGCAGAACGAGCGTCAGCAGAAAGAGCTTTCCAAACATTTTTACTTCTCCTTGATTATGAATTTGCGCTCAGGAGGTGGTTCCAGGCAGCCCTTGGGAGGGAGCAAGGCTCACACTGCGCGCCGCAGAATGCCAGTATGAAAAATTAGTGATCGTGCGAAACAGCCATGCCGACATAAATCATCGTAAGCAGGGCGAAAACGTAGGCCTGGACTAAAGAAACGAAAACGTGGAGCCCCATGAACGCCGCCGGTGCCAGCAGGTAGGTCATGCTGAGGAAGACTAAAGTGACCTGCTCGCCGGCGAACATGTTGGCGAAAAGACGGATCGTCAGCGAAATGGGACGCGCGCAATGGCTGATGACTTCGATGGGGATCATGGCGACGCCCATTACAAAGTTGCCGATACTGCCGAGACCCATGCTTGGACCGGTGAACTGCTTCAAATAACCGATGCCGCCCTCAATAAAGCCCTGGATGTTGTAGTACAGGAACACCGCCAGCGCGAGTCCGGCGGGAACCGGCGGGAACATCGTGGGCGATTCGAAGGTGGGGATGACGCCAATCAGGTTCGAGAAGAGGACGAAGAAAAAGATCGCGCCGCAGAAGGCGATGTGGCGGCGATGACCGTGATGGATATTGTCGCGGGCATTGTCGCCGAGGAATCCGTGAATGCCTTCCATCGCGTGCTGCAGCCCGCCGGGGCGATCCATGGACAGCCTGGGTTTCAGGGCGCCGAAGAGGACGACAATGAAGGCTGCCACCACCAGTTCCATCGTGATGTAGTTCGCCCAGGGGCGTACCTGTGCCGACTGTCCGACTGCGGTCAAAATCGCATTCGCGACGCCCGCGAGGTGATCGTTAAACAGGGCGGTCACCCAAAGTTCATGTTCGTGCATAAAAAAGTTGGAAGAGGATTTCGAGAAACACAGCCACAGTGGCCGACAGAAGCCCAGCTAAGACAAAAAGCGGAGTGATCTCGAATAGGTTCAGGATAACATACGCGGCACCGCCGACCAGCCCGAAGCGGAGAACGAAGAGGCCGGCGGCCACGCCTTTCGGGCGTACAAGGCCGTTGGCCAGCCAGCGCATGTTGCAATACGCGCCAATGACGCCGAAGGCGAATCCGGCCGCCCCTTTCCAACCCCAGCGCACGGCCACATAGACCCAGCTAACAGCCCCCGCCAGTAGGATCCACCGCCCCAGCCGCTCCACCAGCGCGGCGTAACTGTCAGTCTTCTCCACTGCCGGCATCCATGTCCTTCTGGAAGTCCACCAGCACTTTTCGGATCAGTTCCTTCATCCCGGCAACGATTCCCAGAAGCAGCCAGACAATGTGCCAGTAATTGGTGCCAAGCCACTTATCCAGCCCGTACCCAATTCCGTAGCCCACCAGAATCGACGCAGGGAGGATGAGGGCGAGACTGGAATACTCCCCGACCAACCTCGCGAAACTCTTTTTTTGCGCCATGGCGTCAGCGGCTGCTAACTGCAAGCGTATGCCGCGCGTGGCAACTCATGCAAGCCACCCGCGGATTCACCGAAAGCGGCGTTGCCTTGCACGACGCCGGAAGCGCGGTGTGACAGCGCTGGCAATTCGCCGCCTGCCGCGCCAATGGACGGACCGCGTGATTGCCATGACACGTATTGCAGTTGGCCGTTTTCACCTTCTTACCGCTGCCATAAACACGGCCATGCGCGCTGCTCTCATACTGCTGCTTCTCCGCCAGATGGCAGTTGCCGCAAAGTTTGGAAACCTCGGCGGGAGCGGCCACTTGATCGGGCGGAATGTTCCCAACGGAAGTGCGGTGCTTCTCGCTGGGGCCGTGACAGATCCCGCAATCCATGCCGGAAGACGCGTGCTTGTGGGACTTGAAATCGGCAACGGACTCCTCATGACACGCCGCGCACCGGTGCGGTTCCTGGGCGAAACCGGCGAGCGCCGCAAAAAGTAGGAGAATCAACGCCAAATCGTCATCCTCCTCGCAATCGTCTTGTCAATTTCCGAAATCCGCCGTTTTCCGGCGAGCGCCATCGCCAGCCGCGTTTCGTCGGTAAGCAACTGCAGGACGCGTTCCACGCCCGGCTGCCCAAACGCGCCCAGCCCCCACAGCGGCGCCCGCCCAACCAGCACCGCGCGCGCCCCCAATGCCATCGCTTTCAAGATATCTCCGCCTCGGCGCAAACCGCCGTCCATCAGCACCGGAACCTTTCCGCCCACCGCCTCCACAACATCAGGTAGTGCGTCCAGCGTGCCCATCGCGCCATCCAGTTGCCGACCGCCATGGTTGGAGACGACCACAGCATCGGCACCGTGCTTCACCGCCAGCGCCGCGTCCTCGGGGTGAAGCACGCCCTTGATAATCACCGGCATACTCGAAGCGCCCTTCAGCCAATTGATGTACTCCCACGTCATTGCGGGCGTGTGCGGCCCCCACATCGCCGCGCGCGCCGGATTCACAGGCTTGCGCGTTTCGGCATCTGATGGCACGCCGCCCTGCATGTAGCCATAGTCGAATCGATTGCGATTGTTTCGGTCGCGGTTGGATTGATAGGCATTGTCAACGGTGACAACGATGCCTTTGCCTCCTCCATCCTCCACGCGTTTAGCGTATCCGACCGCCTGGGCTTTGGTCGAGCTGCCAGTGGTGTTGGACCACCATAGCAGCGGTTTGCCATCCTGCAAAAGTTTTTGCACGCCGGTGGCCGAGCAGATCAGGGTTTCACGCGCCAGAGCGCCTTTGGCGACAATCTCATCGGCATTCGGCAGCACCAGATTCTTGCCGCCGGTGGGAGCGATGATAATGGGCGATTTCAATTTCAGCCCAAGCAGTTCGATTTCGGTCGAGACATCGGTCGTGTCGATCATGACACGGGGAAGAATCGCCACCCGGCCAAATGCCTCCCGATTCGCGCGAAGCGTGTATTCATCCTCCACGCCGCCCGCGATAAAGTCATACGCCATGCGGTGCATTTTCCGCTTCGCCGCTTCTTCAAATTCATGGATGTTCACCGGACCCATTACGTCGTCGGCCTGCTGCGCCCAAAGGGGCGATGCGGCCACCAAACCCATCAACTGCCGGAAACAATCGCGTCGTTGCATCAAATTCCTCGCTTCCGGGCAATAATATCATTGGCCTGCTCCCCGGCTTCCTTCACAAGGATTCCCATCTTCGGGATAGACGGCTCCATATCGGCGCGGAGGCCCATGTCTTCCAGCGATTCTGAAGTCGTGGGGCCAATCGAGCAGATGACTATTTTGCCCATCGCTTCGCGAAAGGGAACGGCCACGCCCTCCTCCTCGGCCATTTGCGCAAGGTGCGGGAGTTGCATGGATGTTGTCAGGACCACCACGTCAAACTCGCCTCGGGCCACGCGGCGGGCCGCCTCGCGCAGCGGAGCCGTATCAATCGGCAGCGCCCATTGATAAACCCGGACCGGCGTGACCTGGCAGCCGCGCGCGCGCAGGCCGCCGAGCAGATCTTCATTGGAACGGCCATACTCCTGGACCGCCACGCGCCGCTCCGGGCGGTCCGCCGTCACGGCCAGCAGTTCACGCCAGGTGTTCGGGGACGGGACCGAGACGGCCCAAGGCACGCCCCATTCGCGCAGCACCGCTTGCGGCTTCGGGCCTCGCGGGACCACCGCGACGCGCTTCAGTTCAGCGGCGAAGAGACCTGGGCCAAGGATGGAATCCACCGCGCGCGCGCCGACGCCGGTCAGCAGAATTACCATTTCAAACTCGTCTTTGCGCAGCCCTTCATAAAACGCGAAAACTTCCGGGTTATCGGCAATGGGCACCTCGCGCATCGAAGGCGCGATGAAGGGTTCCCCGCCATGCTTCCGTAGCAGCACGCCCATTTCCTCCGCGCGGCGGGACTCAAGCGACAGGATGCGTAAACCGGCAAAGCCCATGCCTGATTGTAGACGGACCGGGATATACTAACGCCGATGTCGATAATCACCAGACGGGCGGCCATTCGATTACTGGCCCAACCGGCCCGCCCGGCCGCAGTGAACGTCACAGTCTTATCAACCATGCTCTCCGGTAGGTTCACCGGCGAATGGGGATTCGCGGCCATGGTCGAGATCGACGGGAAGCGGATTCTCTTCGACACCGGCAACCGGCCGGAGACCGTGCTGAATAATCTGCGCGAGATGAAAATGGATCTGGCAGGCGTGCCATCGGTGATCCTAACTCATCATCATCGCGACCACACCGGCGGGCTGGTGACG
>SHUN01000062.1 GCA_009697495.1 Bryobacterales bacterium
TGGATGATGATGTCGCTGCCCCTCTATCCGAAGCGCCGGCGCGCCTGCGGCGCGGATGATGACGAGCGCCTTCCCGTTCTTAATCCTGTTCTCTGTGTGGGTCATTTCTGGAGAACGCTAGTGGGCTAAATTTGGAGAGCGCCGAAGCTACGGTTGGCAGCACGCCGTCATGGCGCCGCTCCGCATCCCGCTCGCCAATGCGATCAATACGGTCGCTTCGGTCCGGGCGACCTGGCGTTATTGGAAATCCCGGGTTCAAGGGGAGCCGCTCGTCTGGCTGAAAACGGCGCATCAGTATCCGAATCGCTTTGCGTTGGAGGCCCACAGGCCCACGCTACAGGATGTTTTGATCCAGTCGAACTACTGTACTATCAGCCAGATAGATGACGCAGTAGCAAGTAAACTTTCAGGGCTACGCCTGGCCGACTGGATGGTGCGGCGAGGCGACTTGCTGGAATCCGAAATGTACGAAGCGTTGAGCTTACAGTATTGCGTTCCCCTAACGTCGGTCAATCCGGAGGATATTCCAGCGGGAACATCGCGAGCCTTACCGGCGCATGTGGTGCGGGATTTATCAGTGATCCCAATCCGGCGCCAGGCGGGCGAGTTAGTTCTGGCGGCGGCCGAACTGCCGCCGGAATCCGCACAGCGGGCAATTCAGGAATACACGCGGATGCCGGTCCGTTTTGCGCTTGTTACTCGCTCGAATTACGAAGAACTGCGTCGCGCGATATTGCCGGATTGATCCATCGGAACATCTTCTCCATTGCTTTGCCGCGGTGACTGACAAGTAACTTACTTTCGGCGGAGGCTTCCCCGAAGGTGAGGTTAAAGGGAGGATAAAAGAAAAGCGGATCGTAGCCGAAGCCGTTGGGTCCGCGGGCTTCGGTGAGCAGTTGGCCTTCCACCGAATCCTCGAAGGTTTCGAGCAACCGGCCGTTGGAGGCGACGGCGATGGCGCAGACGAAGCGGGCGGTTCGGCTGGCGGCCCGCAGGGGAGTTTCGGGGAGGCTGGGCGATGCTGCGCCTCGGCCGGCAGGGTTAGCGGCCGAGAGTTCGTCGAGAGGCGCGGCGGTCGCGTCCAGGGGGCCGGCAAGCGCGCATTGCAGGGCCTGGAGCAGGTAGGCGTTGTTTTCGGCGTCGGTTGCGCCGGCGCCAGCATAGCGGGCGGAGTAAATGCCGGGGGCGCCATTGAGAGCGTCGACGGCGAGACCGGAGTCATCGGCGAAAAGCAGTCCGTCGACGAAGGCGCTGTAATACGCCGCCTTGAGGATGGCGTTTTCGGCGAAAGTTGCGCCGGTTTCCTCGGGGGGCTCAATGGCCTTCAGGCCGGGTACGGGGATGACTTCCAACTGACCCGCCGCGTAGTGGGCCGCAATCAGATTGAACTCGCGTAGCTTGCCGGGGTTCGTGCTGGCGCAGTAGACGATCACTAGAGTGTTACGTACTTTTTTTGCAAAGTAATTAACTCCGACACGCCTTGCCGTCCGAGCGAAAGCAGGGTGGCCAGTTGAGCGTCGTCAAACTCTTTCTGCTCGGCAGTGGCCTGGAGTTCGACAAATTTGCCGGAACCGGTCATGACGATGTTCATGTCGACCTCGGCGGCGGAATCCTCTTCGTAGCAGAGATCGAGCAGGCCTTCGCCCTTCAGGATGCCGACGCTGGTGGCGGCGACATAATCGCGAATGGGGTTGGTGCCGAGAATGCCGCCTTTGACGAGTTTGCCGACGGCCAGGCCAAGCGCGATGAAGGCGCCGGTGATGGCGGTGGTGCGCGTGCCGCCATCGGCTTGCAGGACGTCGCAATCGAGGACGATGGAGCGTTCACCGAGCGCCCTGAGGTCGATGACGCCGCGTAGGGCGCGGCCGATGAGGCGTTGGATCTCCATGGTCCGGCCGCCTTCGCGGCCTTTCTTGACTTCGCGCGGAGTGCGGGTGATGGTGGCGCGCGGGAGCATGGCGTATTCGGCCGTCACCCAGCCCTGGCCGCCGCCCCGGAGGAAGCTTGGCACCGTGTCCTCGACCGAAGCGGCGCAGAGGACGCGCGTGTGTCCCACCGAGATGAGGACGGAGCCCTCGGCGGTGAGGAGATAATCCGGCTCCACCGTGACCGGACGCATTTGGGCAGGTTTTCTGCCATCGATTCGCATTGAAAGTTCCTTATTTAGCCGATTTCAGCATGGCTGCGAAAAGCCAGCCGAGCAACAGAATTACGCCAATCACCAACAATAAGCAGGGGATGGCACCTTTGGCATCCCGTACGTGGTCGGTCTTTTTTGGTTCCGGTCCCCTTAGGGATTTGGGGGACAGTTTCAGCTTCGCCATATTTTCCGCAAGTCCTGTTCTACCATGGGAAGCGCATGGGCATCTCCCGAAGATCACTTTTAGTTGCAATTCCGCTCGCCGGCTGCGGTCCGGCCCGGCCCGCCGTTACGGAACCGCCGAAGCTTGTTCACGGAGGTTGGATTCGGGACAAAATGGAAGAAGTTACGGCGGCGGAGGCCCCGGAAAGCGTTCGCAGTTTAAACCCCAACAAGGTCTGGCGCGTCACATACAAAGGGCCGCGGGATATCACCGGTATTTGGGTGCTGTATCCCAACGAAACCGTGGCGTTTGAGGCCATTCAGAAGATCAACAAGAGCATGGCTATCCGGCCGTTTTACCGGGGAGCGTTTTTTGTGGTTTTGGACGCGACGGGCGTGCCGGCGCAAGCGTTGGGGGACTTTCAGGAAGGAGTAACGAAAGCACTGCCGTGAGACCGCTACCTGAAGGGAACTCGAGCAAAGGCGGACGGCGCGCGGCTGTAATTGCGAAGCCGGGACCGGCCAGTCTGTGGTCTGGAGGGGGTTTGTGAAGGGCACCGCCGCCGACCGCCTGTTTGAGCGCTCGCTCGTGGGCCTGCTGGTGAGCGGGTTTCTGGCGCTGGCCTCCACCGGGGAACTTTCGCCAGTCGTATTGGGGCTGTCGGCCGCCGGATTCACGGCGCGAATTTGGCTGTTGATCTTTCAGCGAACGATACCGCTTCCGGCGCTGCTGATCAACACTTCGGTCATTCTCTACGCGGGCTTTTATCCGCTGGACTTCACCTATCTGAGCGGTGACTTTCTGGGCTCGACGGTGCGAATGATCTGTTTCCTGACTGTGGTGAAAGGACTCACGTTCCGGACGGACCGGGACGCCTATTACACGGTATTGATTGGGTTTACTCAATTGCTGGCGGCGGCGCTGCTATCGGCGAGTTTGTTCTTCTTTGTCTTCCTGGCGGTCTTTCTGTTTTGCGGCGTCACGACGTTTTCTGTTTGGGAGATTCGCCGCGGAGGGCGGGGAGCACGACCGGCCATCCATGGGCAAACGAAGGGGTTTCACAGGCGGTTGCTGGCAGTGAGTTTGGTCAGTTCGCTCGGTATTCTAAGTTTAACAATCGGTCTGTTTTTTGTCCTGCCGCGCACCGCGCGGGCTGCGCTGCAGAACTTGGTGAGTAATAAATTCCACTTACCCGGTTTCGGCGGCGAAGTGGATCTGCGCAAAATCGGCCAGATACAGACAAGCAGCCGGACCATCATGTACGTGCGTATTCCGGACCGCGGGGAAGTATTGAACCTGCGATGGCGCGGGAGCGCGATGTCGCGCTTCGATGGGCAGCGGTGGACAACCTCGGGAGATTCGGCGGAAACGATCCGGCTTCGCTACGGAAACACGTCGATTCCGATCCGGACCCACGGCGGCCGGAAAGGGATGCGGGTTGAGTACGAAGTGCAACTGACGGAGACGGGGATGAACGCGCTTTTCGTGGCGGGAATTCCGGAGTTGTTGACAGCCAATGTCGGGTCGATCGCCGTGCTGTCCAATGGCACAATCCGGACGCTGTCCGATCTGCCGGCGGTGCTGCGATATAGCGTGACGAGCTTTTTTGACGAAAGCGGCGGTGACGGAACGGCGTTGCTGACGCGGGATGAGTTGCGGCGCGTACTTGAGGTGCCCAGAAGCGTGGATCCGCGGATATTTGAGCTGGCGCAGCGGGCGGCCGGAACGGAGAATAATCCGGGCTTGCAGGCGCGGCGGCTGGTGGATTACTTGCAGCGTAACTACGGATACACTTTGGAGTTACCGGAGAATGGGCGGGCGGACCCGATTGGACACTTTCTATTTGAGCGGAAGCAGGGGCATTGTGAATACTTCGCGTCGAGTCTGGCGCTTATGCTGCGGTCGCTTGGGATTCCATCCCGAGTGGTAACCGGCTTTCAGGGCGGGACATTGAACCCGATCAATGGTTGGTACACGGTGCGGGCGAGCGACGCGCATTCCTGGGTGGAAGCGTTCATTCCGGGCAATGGGTGGACCGCATTTGACGCGACGCCGGCAACCGCGCGCCTGCAAAGCGTTTCCGTGTTTGCGCGAGTGACCCATCTGATTGAGGCGGCGGATTTGTTTTGGCAGGATTGGGTGCTTCAGTACGACTTGGAGAGGCAGTTCAAGCTCGCCAATCAGATCGAGCAGTCGCGATTCGGAACGCGGACGCGTTCGGCCATGGGATTTTTCGAATCGATCCAGGAGACTGCGGCGGCGGCGGCGCTGTGGTTGACGGCGAATTTCGTGATATTGGCGGGATTGGGTGTGATTGGAATGTTGGGGTGGGTGGTAGGGCCTCGCGTCGGGCGGCGGTGGCGGGAGAGACGGCAGCGGTCGCGTTTAGTAGCGGGCCGGGCGGACGCCAACGACGCGACGTTGTTGTACCGGCAGTTATTGGAGACGCTGGAACAGAACCAGATACGGAAGCCCAGTTGGTTCACGCCGATGGAGTTCGCCGAGAAGCTCCCCGCCTCGGAGTTATCGGCGCGCGTGGCGGAGTTTACACGGGCGTATAACCGGCTGCGATATGGGAACGACGCGGCGGCGGCTGGGGAGATGCTGGCAATTTACGACCGGATTCGCGGGGCTGGGTAGGCGGTTCGCCCCATCGACAGGCGCAGTCCTGAGCGGAACGGCGTTACCTCTAAGTTATAGCCTCGTTTTCGCTTTGCAAATCGAGTTGACCAGGAGGGTGCTATGAGTATGAAACTTGCTTCGGCAATGATATGCGTTTTGTCGGCTTATGGTCAGGCTGTTACGGGAGAGATTTTGGGCACGGCAACCGATGCCACCGGGGCAGTGGTAGCGGACGATTCGCAATGTCGCGTTTTCGCAGGATCCGAATAGCCGGGCCGCGGAAAGGGGACGATCGAGTTACGACAGGCCGCACCGGTTTACGACGAATGGCGTATTTGAACTGCCATTCATGAGGGAGCAGCGGGGCTTCGCCGGGCGATTGATCGGCGGCTGGCAGGTGAGCGGGTTCCTGACGTTCCAGGCCGGTGCGCCGTTCACAGCGTTGAACGGGACGGACCCCAGCGGGAGGGCCGCGGGAAACGTCGTGGGGACGCCGACGCGGCCGGAGGGGTTGCGGTAGGCGTTTTAGACGTGGTTCACAACTCGGCGGCGGAGGCGTCCTAATGCAAGACACGCCCCATGGGTCGCGTGCGTGGGCAACACGATCTCACTTTCGATACACTCTTGAACATGCGCATCTTCTTGTTCGCTTCACTGGTCCTTTCGGCTTGGGCCGGTGATAAGGATTTTAACGGCCGTTGGAATATCCGGGTGGACAATAACGCCAACCGGCGGGCGTGGTGGCTGGAGGTAAATGGCGCAGGGTCGCCTACGCTGACGGGGAAATTCATTAGCGCCCTGGGCGGAGATTTGAACGTGATTTCCAACTTGGCGGTGAAGGATGGGGTGTTGTCCTTTTCCTTCGACCGGAAAGGCGCGCAGCCGGCGAAGCTGGTTTATACGGCTAAGTTGGTGAAGGGTGAGTTAGTGGGAGAGCACTTTGTCGATGGCAAGGCGGAGAAGACGCCGTTTCAAGGGAAGCGCGCCCCGGTTTTGAAGGACAAAGACGATGACTCATGGAAGCGCGGGAAAGCGGTGGAGTTATTCAATGGAAAAGACTTGAATAACTGGTCGGCGATGGTGCCCGGGAAGGATTTGGGGTGGAAGATCGAGAACGGAATTATGAAGAACATCGCGGGGGCGAATAATCTGATTTCGGCGGAGAAGTTTTGGAATTTTGAGTTGCATTGCGAGTTTAAGATAGGCGCGCATTCGAATGGCGGATTAGGCCTGCGCGGGCGGTATGAGATACAGATTGTGGATGACTTTGGCAAGCCGGCTGGATCGCATGGGACCGGTTCATTGTATAGCCGGATCGTGCCTTCCGTAAATGCGAGTAAAGCGCCGGGGGAATGGCAGAGTTATGACATTCGGCTGGTGGGGCGGATTGTAACTGTGACTGTTAACGGCGTTAAGGTGATTGATAAGGGAATTGTGGAGGGACTGACGGCGATGGCGCATGATTGGGATGAGTCGGCGCCGGGGCCAATCAGTGTGCAGGGCGATCACGGGCCGGTGGAGATGCGGAAGCTGACGATTACGCCGTTGACGCGGTGAGCGGCATGATCAACAAGTTCATCCAGGCGGCGATTCACGATGCCAAGTACGATTGGATGGATGAGGACAAGGCTTTCTTCGCCACAATTGACGGGCTTCCTGGCGTTTGGGCGACGGCGCCGACGGTTGAAGAATGCCGCGAGGAGTTAATTGAAAACTTGGAAGAGTGGATTCTGTTCGGCCTTACCCATCGGATTGAAATACCGTTAAAGGGTGGCATCAATCTGAACTTGAGTACGGTTGAAGTTGCTTTCGCTGAAATTGGCGCGGGACCGCTAGTGTAACGAAGGAGGTACAATTTGGGCATGGGAATCATTACGGAATACGTCGACGCGGCGATGAAGGATGCCGAATACGAGGAACTTGAGGAAGACGAAGGATTTACCGGGACTATTCCTGAACTGGAAGGGCTGATCGGTTACGCGAAGACACTGGAGCTTTGCAAATTGGACCTCCGGGAAGCGTTGGAAGGCTGGCTACTAGTCAGTTTTCATCACCATTTGCCGGTACCGCCGAAGTGCGGTATTGACCTGAAGGTTTTGCGGCAGGAAGTCGCGTAGTTGCCGCCGTTTGGTCCGATCGCCCGACCGGAACTCATTCGGGCCCTGCGGCGCGCCGGCGCGACCGGCACGTTCAATGCAAGGAACCACGAATACATGCTGCTGGGATCGAAGCGTATCACGATTCCCAATCCGCACGGGTCGGACATCGGCCGCGGGCTATTAGCGACGATTCTCCGCCAAGCGAAGATCTCCCGCGAAGTGTGGCAGAAGTTGTAGTTACACGCCGCCGGTGCGCATTTGATCGGCGAGATAGTCAGTCGCGCGCCAGGCCAACGCCAGAATCGTCAGAGTCGGATTCTTTTCCGACGCGGTTGTAAATGACGAACCATCCACGACGAACACATTCTTCACATCGTGCATCTGATTGAAGCCGTTCAAGGCGCTGCGTTTCGGATCGGCGCCCATGCGGCAAGTCCCGTGTTCGTGGATGGCGCTGCCGAATGGATCGATGGCGCCGCGCTGGTAGGGCACGATCTCCGCTTTCATGCCTCGGAAGACACTTTCGGCCAAGTCATACATCTCGTTGAGCATCTTCTTTTCGTTGTCGCCGATGCTGTATTCGATCCGCGAAATCGGGATGCCGTAGCGGTCCTTCGGTGTACCGTCCACGCTCACTTTGTTGTGCTTATAAGGAAGCACCTCGCCGTACGGATGCATGGCGACCAACGCCGGATAGCGCCTCTTGATCGCCTTCTTGTAATCCAGCCCGAAGCCTTCGATCTGCTTGGCCCAGTTGCCAACGCCGGCTTGGGCGCCCGTGTTCCAGAACTGCGAGCCGAAGCCGCGCAGATAGTCGCGTTTGCGGCCGTCCCTGGCGTTGTAGCGCGGGAGATAAATATGTTCGCCGCCCAGGCCATCATCGTTCAGCGCTTTCGTCCCCATCAGTTCCGGCACGAAGCCGAACATATGAAAACACACCTGCTCAGTGAGATAACTGCCGATGACGCCGGAGGAGTTACCGATCTTCGAGTTGAGTAAGATACGAGTGGAATCAACGCAACTGGCGCCGAGAATAATCCGCTTGCCGAGCACGATGCGTTCGGCCCTCGTGTTGCGGTCGAAGTATCTTACTCCTTTCGCCAGGCCGTTATCACCTAATAGGATATGCGCGACGACGGCATTATCGACTATCTTCAACTTACCGGTTTTTTCGGCTTTGTCCGTCAAATAGTCAGTGGAGTTAAAGAACGCGGCGACATCGCAGCCTCGGCCGCAAGCGCCGCAGTAGTGACAAGGCGAGTGACCGGCGGCGGTCGTCGTGTTGACGGCTTTTCGCTGGTTGACTACCTTGATGCCCATCGCTTCAGCCGAACGCTTCATGAAACGTTCGCCGCAGCGGAGAGCGGGCGGGGGCTGGTGGAATTTGCTGCCTGGCAGCGAGTCCGTATCGTCGTCGCCGCCGCAGACGCCGATTTCCCGCTCCACTTTGTCGTAGTAAGGCGCGATGTCCTTGTAACGAATGGGCCACGGGATTTCCCATCCATCTTTGGCGGGGCCTTCGAAATCGAGATCGGAGTAGCGCAGCGCGACGCGGCCCCAGATGTTGGTTTTGCCGCCTCGGCCCCAGACGCGGATGAGATCGAATTTGTTCGGCTCCTTGGAAATGTAGGGCTGTTCCTTAACATCCAATTGAATTTTTGGCGGGGCAAGTCCTTTTTCAATGCGCTCGCGCCACTGCCAGGGCTTGACATGTGTCCAGAAATCTTCGCGTTTGAAGCGGGCTCCGGCGTCGAGCATAAGGACATTGACGCCGTGGTTGACGGCCAGATTCCAGGCCGACATACCGCCGGCGGCACCGCTGCCGATGACGATGACGTCGTGCACTTCGGGGGCTGACTGCGTGAACATGTTTAGGCGTGTTCCTTATGGGTGCAGCCCTTGAATTCGCGGACGAAAGTGTTGGCGTTCCAGCCCAGTTCCTGTTGCAGTCCTTCGCGCGTGCCGTAGTAGCCGTCGACGGTAAGTTCCTTCAGCGATTGGAAGATACGCCTCGGCTCGCCGGTTGACTTACTCCAGGCCGTCAGTAACGCCGCCTGATCGCCGGTGTTGAACTTCTGTTTTGCGATCCACGACAAATCTTTGCGGAGCTGCGCGCCGCGTTTTGAATTGGTATGGGCCTGCCAATCGATGTAATAGTGTACGTTGGCGTCAGCGGCGCCGGGAGTATCGGAACGGGGAATGATGTGCTCGACTAACTTAGCGAGTAAGTCCATCTCCGCCGGTTTGAAGAAACGCGCGACCTTTTTCGCGGCTGGGATTTCGTTATCGGAGGCATGGTGGTCCTGCGCCGCGACGGCAGTGGCGGTGAGCGCGATTTGCAGTAAGTCGCGGCGCGTTCCCATAGTTAGGCGGCGAGCGCGCGAGCGGCGGCGAGGGCCGCGTCGTAATCGGGGTGGTTGCCGACTTCGCCGACGTATTCGACGTGGCGGATGACGCCAGCGGCATCGATGACGAAGATGGCGCGGGCGTGGATGCGGAGATCCTCAATCAGCGTGCCGTAGGCCGCGCCGAAGGAGCCGGAGCGATGGTCGGAGAGCATGACAAGATTGTCAACGCCCATCGCGCCGCACCAGCGCTTCATGGCGAAGGGGAGGTCCATGGAAAGGGTGAAAATCTTGACGTGAGGCAGGGCGGCGGCTTCTTCGTTGAAGCGCTTGGTCTGCATGTCGCAAACGGGCGTGTCGAGCGAGGGGACGACGCTGAAAATGCGAACGCCGTCGCCGGTGCCGGCGAGGTTTACGATTTTAAGAGACGTGTCGACGACTTCGAAATCGGGGGCGGTATCCCCAACTTTCAATTCCGGTCCGATAACGTCTTTGGGATTGCCCTTGAGGGTGATTGCTGAGGTACGAATCATGATGAGAATTCTATGATAGCAGCGTCGCGGCGGAGTGGTTGCCAGGCCCATTCCGCGGGACCGAAACGGAAATAGCACAGCCAGATGGGGCTGATAGTGAGGTTGATGGCCCACATGCCAAGGACGTAACCGTTGAAGAAGAGCGTGCAAAGAATGGAGGTGAGTCGGGAGGCGTCGAAGGCAAGGCCCATGCCCATCACCAACATCGCCAGCACATCGAGGAAGAGGAACTGAAAGAACATGGTGAACTCGAACATGGCGGCTTCGCCGGAACGCAGGGGGAGATTTTCAAGCCAGCCACCGCGATGCGTCTTGACCTCTTTTTCGACGTTGGCCTTTTTCGGCTCGAACATATCGCCGAGCTGTTTCCACTCCAGAAGAGACTTCTGCTGGTCTTCAGTGGGGTTGGCTGCTT
>SHUN01000063.1 GCA_009697495.1 Bryobacterales bacterium
TGTGCTCAGTTAGAGTTGCCCACTCCATGCGCCGCACCTTGGTCCGCAAGCCATAGGTGGGCAAGGCGTTATCATCCCCGGCCCTGCCGGGCCGACGGGTCAATTCTGGAGAGCATACCCGGATCATTTCTGGAGAGTGCCGAAGCATACTCCGGACCCAGGCAGAAGCTCCCCAGTTGCATCCGGCCAGCCTGCCCCAACACCTGATGCCAGGCAATGCAAATCGCCCCAAGCGCCGTTCCCGCGTTATCGGCCGACGGCTGCACATAGACGTTCTTGAACTGTCCCGACCGTTCCAACGCCGCCACCAGCAGCGCGTTCAAAAACACGCCCCCGCCCAGGCAAAGGTTCTCGCCCGTCCCCGCCAATTGCAGCACAATCTTCTCGACGGTCGCCTGCAACGACGCCGCGATATCCGCCGCCATTTTTCCCCGCGGCGGTGCGCCGCCGGCCAATCCCAGCCCCTCATAGAACCGCGTACTGAATCCGCCTCGGGAGATCCGTTCCCCATCGAAAAAGCGCCGGTCCGTATGCCGCGCCCAGCCGCCATCCAACGGAAAAACCTGCTCAAACAAAGACGCATACGCCGGAGTGCCGGACGCCGGCAGCCACTGCGCTTTATGCTCCTCCGCATTGGCGTCGAAGCCTATTAACTCCGTGACCCGGCTATACAAATCGCCAATCGAATCCGGATAGTAAAGCTCCTTTTCCAGATGCAACTGTGTGCCCTCGGCCATCCACCGGGCACCGCACCGGAAGTCGCCGTTGCGGTCCAGCGTCAACACCGTCGCCCGCTCAAAACCGGAAAAATAGTACGCCGCCGCCGCATGCGCCATGTGATGTTCGGCCGCCACCACGCGGGCCCGCGGGAAATGCGTACGCAACTCCAAATGCAGTTCCGACTCCGAAGAAAACGGCCGCGCGATGGCCACGATATCCACCGCTTCCGGCTTGGCCTTCGCCAACTCCAAACACGCGCGAATGGCCTCCATTGGCAGCACGCCCGGCGTTGGATTGCGCGCCATCTTTTTCTGTTCCACCGCCGCTATCAATTGCCCATCGCGAGCCACCGCCGCGGCCGCATTGCGCCCCAATCCGCCCAAGCCCAAAATAATCATCGAGCCACCGCCCGCAGCCTCGCAATCGCCCGCTCCCGCCCCACCGCGGTGAACAAATGGAAGGCCGATGGCCCCACCGCCTGCCCCGTCAACGCCGCGCGCGATCCGTTAATCAACACCCCCGCCTTCACGCCCCGCTCCGTCGCCAAGGCCCGCAAATGCGCCTCCACAACGGCTTCACTGAACTCCGCATCTCCCGCCAGCCGCTCCGCCAGTTCAGCCAACAACTCTCGCGCCCCCGCCACATCCAGCTTCTCCATCGCCGCTGGCTCAATCGAAAAATCGTCCGAGAAATACGGTCGGCCCTTCACGCCAAAATCCAGCAGCGTCGTATACCGCGCTCGGATCAAATCCACTACGCTCGCAAAGTGCGCCGCGTCCTCGGGAATCGTGAACCCCGCGGCCTGCAAGACAGCCGTCACGCCAGGCAAAATCTCCGCCACCGGCAGTGACCGCAAATGCTGCGAGTTCAACCACAGCGCCTTCGGGTCAATCGGATCCTCCTCCGAAAAATTCACCACCGAGTTCGACCGGTTGATTCCCTCAAAACGAAAGACCCTGACAATTTCATCCCGCGTCATCTGTTCGCGGTTATCCTTGGGCGACCATCCCAGTAAGCACAGAAAGTTCACGTAGCTGTGCGGCAGGAAACCCGCGTCGCGATACGTCGTCACGCTCACCACCGGCCCATGCTTGCGCTTGGAAAGCTTCGCGCCATCGGGCGCAATCAACAATGGCAGATGCGCGAACTGCGGAACCGCCGCCCCCATCGCTTCAAAAATCAACACATGCTTGAACGTGTTCGTCAGGTGATCCTGCCCGCGGATAATATGGCTGATCCGCAAATCGGCGTCATCGGCGCACGACGCCAAATGGTACGTCGGCATCCCGTTGGACCGTAACAGCGCAAAGTCCTCAATATCGTCGCAGCTCTTCGCCTGGTCCCCGTAAACGCTGTCGCTAAACGTCACCGCTCGCCCGGTCTCCCTTGGCACAAGGTACCGGATGACGAACGGCTCCCCCGCCGCCGCGCGCCGGTCCGATTCTTCCTTCGGCATCTCCCGCTGCCCCGGATTCCCGCTCCAGGCCTGCCCGTCATGGACCTTCTCTTCTAATGAAGTATCCGCCGGCGTAAAGTCCCTGTAGGCCAATCCCTTTTCCAAAATCAAATTCGCCGCCGCCCGATGGAGTTCCACCCGGTCCGACTGCCGGTAGAACTCATCCCAGCTCAAGTCCAGCCAGCGCAGGCCGTCGAAAATCGAATCAATCGACGCCTGCGTATTGCGCTCCACATCGGTGTCGTCCAGGCGCAGGATCATCGTACCGCCGTTACGGCGGGCATACAGCCAGTTAAAAATGAACGTCCGGGCGGAACCGATGTGCAGGTAGCCGGTGGGAGAGGGGGCAAAACGTACGCGAAGCATTCAATTCTAGGATAACTTGTGCCAAAGCGCCCGCAGCTCTTCTATATTCATTTGCTCCGCGCGCAGCGTCCGTTCGGCCATGTGTTCCCAATCGGCCATGGGATAAATACCGTTCAAATTGTTCCGCAAATTCTTTCGCTTCTGACGGAACGCATGTCCGGCAAACTTCAGAAACGCATCCAGATCCGTTGGCACTTCCGGCCGGCTCGTCAGCAGGATTACCGAGGAATCCACTCTTGGCGCCGGACGGAATGACTCCGGCGGGACGTGCGCAACATGCGCCGCCTCCGCCCAGCTCTGCGTGACGACGGTCAAGTAGCCATAATCCCGCGTCTTCGGCTTGGCGATCACGCGGTCGGCGACTTCTTTCTGAATCAGCAGCGTGGCCGTCCGGATCGCCCATCGCGCTTTTCGGATCCGATCCAGAATCGGGGAAGTGATGTAGTACGGCAGGTTGCCGGCCAGTGCCGCCGGGCCCCACTGGGCCAGATCGACGCCGAGCACGTCGGCCTGATGAATGGTCAGCTTCGGATGCGCCGGAAATCGCCGTTCCAAGTGGACTACCATCAGCGGATCCAACTCAATCGCATGCACGTGCGCGCCCGATGCCAGCAGAAACTCAGTGAGCGCGCCCTGCCCAGGGCCGATTTCCACAATCGTCTCCGGCGAATTTGCCACAACGCTCGCCGCGATCTGTTCCAGAATCGGGCGGCTGGCGAGAAAATGCTGGCCTAGGCGTCGTCCCAGAGTTTAACCTTTTACCTCAATATGACTGCGCCGGAGCGTAATGCGAATCGTGTCCGATGCCGGTTGCCCGAAGAAACTCGCCGGCCGGAAGGTCATGAACAACAGGCTGTTTTCAACCGCCTTGCGCATCTGCGGATTCGTTAGCAGGTGGCCGGCGTCTCCCGCCGGCACAGCGTAGTCAATCACTCGCCCGTTCCCATCGACGCGCACGTCCAGAGTCACGTTGTCGAAATTGCCGCCAAACGGCGATAGGCCGTACACTTCCGCGGCCTGATACCACGCCGTCGGCACATCGGCCGTTGCCGGGCCCTGCAGGGCCAAGCTCGGCATCAGCGCGGCAAACAGGAAGCAAGCCGAGACCAACCCGCCCGCCGTCGGAATCGCCAGCGGACGAAGCAGGTTGTTCAAACTCACTCTCGCCTTCTCGTTCCAAATCTCCATCCGGGTCGCTAAATTGACCCGGGCATTGCGCCGCACCAGTTCTTTGGATGCGATCACGCGCAGATTTACCGCCAGATTCACCGGTACGTTTCGAACCGGCAATCCCCGTAAAGCGCGCCGCTGATGATGCGAACGCAACGCAAAATCCGAACATTTCGCGCATTGGGATTGATGGGCAGCGAGTAATTCTCGGAACGCCGCGTCGACGCGCGCATCGGAGAGGTCTTCGCACCAGTATGCGAACGTCAGGCAATCAACAGGCCGAATCATTTTACGCCTCCTGGAACGAGCCCCATACCGCCGCCAGCCGGCTGGGGGTCCATCTGCGCCGCCAGAACACGTCGAAGCGATTCACGGCCACGCAGGATACGCGACTTCACGGTTCCGAGGGAGATCTGCAGCACGTCGGCGATCTCCTCGCAACTAAGATCTTCAAGATCGCGGAGGATGACAACGGTGCTGAAATCAGCATTGATTTCGCGTAGTGACGATTCGATGAGCTGGTGCCGCTCTTCATTCAGGGCGAGCTCGTACGGATCGCGAGCTGGGTCCGCAATCGAGTCCAGCCAGGGACGCGAAGCCTGGTCGTCGTCATCGAGGCCCACTTCCTGCCGCCGGTGCCGACTAAACCACCGCCGCTGATTATAGGCTTCGTTCACAGCGATTCGGTAGACCCATGTCTTCAGCGTGCTTTGCCCGCGAAAGCGGTCAATCGAGCGAAACACTTTCAGAAACACTTCCTGGACGACATCGGCGGCATCCGCCGGGTCGTTGACTAGCCGGTAGCAGAGGTTGTAGATGGGCTGCTGAAAGCGCGCGATCAGCGTTTCGTACGCTTCTTCGTCGCAAGATTGCAGCCGTTCCACCAGACGCGCATCGAGTGAGCCTGTCGCGGCCAGGCTGTCTACCGGGTGGTTTTCGTCCAACCGCACTCTAATAAGCGTTTCGGCCATTGTGCGCATCCCCGTTAATGATCTCACGCTGGAACGGCTCGCGTGTAGTTCTGTTGCATTGGACGCCGCTCCGCCAAAAAAGTTCCCGAGGCCGAAAAAGGGACGGTAACCGTTGTCCCCGGCTTTATCTGTAGGGAAACTCCGAGAACTCGGGCATTTTTTTATCACACTCATCACTCGCCGGGTGTAGTTCCCTGTCAAGAACGCCGATAATAAACCAGGATGATTTCCACCGAAACTTCTCGCCCAGGCCCCCCCGGCGTCGCACTGGTGCCCCATTGGCAGTTCTCGCTGGCCATGTTCCGCCTGCTGCTGGGCGCCATCTGCTCGGTGCTCGCCTTCGCCGCCACCGGCGATTTAGCCCGCAATAGCCTTGGCCTCTGGATCGTCTATACGCTCTACGCGCTTGCCGCCCTGCGCGGCCGCAGTCTCGAACGTCGCGGCTATATGCTGCTCAGTCTGCTCGTCGACACTATTTTCTTCCTCATTTGCGCCGCCCTTCCCCTTCAGTACATCACCGGCGTCAGTTCGCTTTTCTATCTATTCATCCTCATGTCGGCGGCCCTGCTGCACACCCCCCGCGAAATTTTCTTCGTCGTTCTCGGCACAACGCTCTTCCTTCTGGTTGCCCGCCCAAGTGAAAACGTTGTTCTCTCTCCCGGCGTTCTGCTCTCCGGGACTGCTGTTACCGTCATGGCCCTGCAACGGCAAGCGCTCCAGGATCGGCTCCGCGCCGCCGCCCGTCAGTCCGCCATGTTCCGCACGGAAGCCGAACACGCCCGCGAAGCTGAGCGCCAGCGTATCGCCCACGATTTTCATGACGGCCCGCTTCAATGCTTCGTCGGTTTTCAAATGCGTCTCCAGGTGCTGCGCAAAATGATGGACCGGGACGCCGGGAAGGCCGTCGCTGAACTCGAAGAAATTCAGCAATTGGCCCGAGATCAAGGCGAAGAAATCCGCCAATTCGTCCGCAGCATGCGCCCGGCGGAGATCGACGGAGCCGGCCTCGTCCCCTCCATCAAAAATCTGGTGGAGCGCTTTGAACGCGAATCCGGCATTATCTGCACCTTCGTCGGTAGTAATACCCGCGTCAATCCTAAGGCCGATGCCGCTACCGAAATCCTCCAAATTGTCCGAGAAGGCCTTCACAACGTCCAAAAGCACGCGCAGGCCAAAAATGTCACCGTCGGCGTCGGTCGCGACGAAGACACCTTCGAACTCTCGCTCGAAGATGACGGAAAGGGCTTTGCCTTTGCCGGCGCCTATTCGCTAGACGAATTGGACCTGCTGAAACGGGGCCCCATCACCATCCGCAGCCGCGTCCGCAATTTGCGCGGAGAGATGCTGCTCGACTCTGAACCGGGCCGCCGCGCGGCATTGAAAATCCGTATCCCGATCTGATCTTCGTGGGAACGGCGCGCCGGCGCGCAAGCAGCGCTATAACCGTCATGGAGCCGCACGCGCTCGATCGGCCAGGGAACGCCATCCCCGGGGCTTGGCTCCATCGGTCACCGGCTTTCGCGCTCGCTTCCTTCCTGCGTGGAGAATCCTAATGATCGTATACGACAGGTCTTGGTGAATCGCAGGACGCCGCTCGTGCAAACAGCAAGGAAGCTACCGAAGCCGATCAGTTGCCAGTACCGGAAGAACACTTGCACGCACGGCTCGTTACCGTGTAACCCACCTTCCCTCAGTTTCCGGCAGGGCCTGCGTTCGGGCTCTGGAGTGAGTTGGCTTCCACGTATTCTGTCAGGTGGTTGTACGAGCCCGCGTCGTTTTGCGCTCGATACTACGTTCCGTAAGGATCACCCGCTGGCGGCGAAGTGGCTGTCGCCGCTGTCTGAGACGTGGCGAAGCCGACCCTCCCCGGGTAAGTCGGCTCATTCGATCCGAGCGGCAGAGGCATCCGAGTCGCGGCCCAAACGCCAGCTTTTGCAACGCCATTGCGTTACGCTCGGGAATCAACAGCGGTTTGCCCAAAGGCCGCCGCGTTGAATATGAAATGATCCTTATATGAAATGGCGGGCCGTACTGGCGAGTCTTCTCCTCGCAGGATGTGGAAAATATGCGGAATTTCAACTCCCCCCAGCCCAGGGCGAACCCAGAAACATCCGTTGGGTCTGGGATCCCCGGCCCGGCCCCGTACTCACTCGCGGCCCGGCCGGTGCCTTTGACAGCGTCGACGCGCTAAACCCATCCATCGCCAAAACCGCCGTCGGCTACATTAATCTTTACTCAGGTTGGGATGGAAAAGTCTGGCGGACTGGCCTCGCCACCTCCAAAGACGGCATCGCCTGGGAAAAAACAGGCCCAATCCTCGTGCCCGGCCCTGCCTCCTGGGAAGGTAATTACATCGCCGCCAACGGCGCGGTTCACGAAAATAACTACTACTACCAAGCCGGAAACCCGCCTCAAATCGGACTCGCCCTCGCATTCAAAGACAAACTCCCCGATCCTGTCCTGAAGAACGGCCCCCGCGGTGCCTGGGACGAACGCGGTGTCGCAGATCCCTACGTCATCAAAACCGTCGGCAAACTCTACATGTTCTTCCTCGGCCAGGACCGCGCTCGCCGCCAGCGCTTGGGCGTCGCCGAATCGAGCGACGGCGTTCACTGGACAAAATCCATGCAAAATCCCATTCTCGAACTCGGCCCCGTCGGCGCCTTCGACGAAAACGGCCTCGGCGAGCCCGCCGTCTGGCCGCAATTTGGCAAATGGTGGATGCTCTATACCGGTCGGGATAAAAAGGAGTGGCGGCGGATCGGATTGGCCGTTTCAACCGACGGGATCAACTGGAAAAGAGTGGGAGAGAAAGCGCTGCTGGACGTTGGTGAGGGGTGGAATTCGAGGGTTGTCTGTGATCCGGAGATCGAAGTGCAAACGGATGGAACAGTGAGAGTTTGGTTCGGAGGAGGCGACCGACCGGAGCCCGCCGAGAATCTGCATGGGCAGATTGGAGTCGGCGTTCTCCGGCCGGAGCCGGTTTCGAATTAGCGCTTCGGGCCGAAGAAAGCCACGATACCCAAAGTGACCGTATCCTGGTTCTTCCAACTGGCCAACGTGTTGCCGCGGTCAAAATAGGGCTTGTCCGACCAATCCCGGCGATACTCGAGCCTTGCCAGCAGGCCTTCTACCCATTTGTATTCGCCCGTCACCGTAAAGGTGTTCAACTTCTGTGTCTGTCCGGTGATGAAGCCGTCCCGGTCATTGTAGTGTTCATAGCGCACCGCCAGCGCCGTCTTCTCCGTCGTTTGGAAACGGCTGGACAAACCAAGCGCAACCCACGTCGCGTCGCCGTTGCCAACTTTGTTTTCCTGGCCGTAATCGAAGTTTACGTAGAAACTCGCCTTGTCGTTGGGGTTCAGGTTGACCACGGTATCGAAGAAGTTGCGCTTTCCTTTATTGGTGTCGTTCTTTTCCGGACCGGTGTAGTAGTTGTTGTACCAACTGAACTTCTTGTTCGGGGTGAACGCCGTCGTGAAGCCAAATGTCTTGCCGGAATTGTTGTCTTCCACGTTGTTCCAACCGTTAACAACCTGCAAGCCAACCGCGAACTTGTCGTTCACGGGCTTGTTGATGCGCAGCCCGGTGTGATAGTAGGGGCCGTTCGTATAGAGGTACCCGCGGCCATAGTTCCAAGTGAGGTTGTTTTCGGTTAACTCGGCCCCGGCTGATGTATAAAACTTGCCGAAATCGATCTGCAGCCCGCCCGCGTTCTTCGGTTTGAATGTGATGTAAGCCTGCGGAATGTACCGGACAACGTCGGTACCGGCCGGATCTGTCGCATGGAAGATCTCCCACGCCCGCCCAAAGCCAAAGTCGAGTTTAAAGCCCACGGGATCGGCGTCATGCTCCAGTGTGAACTTGGTCATGTTCAGCGAAAACTGATTGGCTTTCACTTCGAAATTGCGGAGGTTGTTGTTACGGCTCGCCGGATGATTCGCGTTAAAGCTATAGTACCCGTCAATCAAACCGCTAAAGGTAATCCCTCCTGCCGACCACACGGCCGGTGCGGCCGGAGCCGCCGGTGGCGTCGCGGGCGGCGTCGGCTGTGCTTGCGCCATCACGGCGCCCGCAAAACAAACGGCGGTTGTGGCGACGCGGAAAAACGTCGAAAGTTTCATTTACCTGGTCTCCATGTGTGGTTGGTTGTTTGTGAAAGAAAAGGAATCCGCTCGGAACCTTAGCTTGCAGTCTACGGGGCGTTCAACCGTTCGCGCCAATCAATAATTTCAATTGGCCCCATACGGACAAAGGTCAATAGATTAATTGAATCGGCTGGATAGGAAAGTTTGACTTCCCCTCGGCGGCATGACGATAGATGATAGCTATCACACGCCCCGTCCGCGTAGTCCGCCACGTCGCGAGACAGTCCTAGAGGAGAGTCATGAAACGTATTCTTTCGATTTTGTCCCTGTCGGCCTTAGCCGCGGCGCACCTAATAGGGCAAGCCGCGGCTCCCAGCTCGACAGCCGCCCTTGAAGCGGGAATTAAGTCGGCGCAAATGAACGCCGACAATGCGTGGATGCTGGTTAGCTGCGCACTGGTGTTAATGATGACCGGCCCCGGCCTGGCGCTATTTTATGGCGGCTTGGTCCGGCGAAAAAATGTCCTCGGTACTATGATGCAGAGCTTTATCCTCATGGCGATCGGAACCGTCATGTGGGCTCTTATCGGCTATAGTTTGGCTTTTGGTGAGGGAAGTCCCTTTATTGGTGATTTGCGGTATCTGTTCCTCGATAAAGTAGCCGGCGAACCCTATGCCGCCTACGCCGCTACGATTCCCCATCAAACTTTCATGCTCTTTCAGATGATGTTCGCCATCATCACACCGGCGCTTATCACGGGAGCCTTCGCCGAACGAATGAAATTCAGCGCAATGGTTCTTTTCACCATCCTCTGGTCGCTGATCGTCTATTACCCCTTGGCCCACATGGTATGGGGCAACGGCGGCTTTCTCAACGCCTTCCTCGGCGGCAAGGTTCCTTGCCTGGATTTCGCCGGCGGCACCGTCGTTCACATTAGTTCCGGCGTGTCGGCGCTGGTGTGCGCCCTGGTCATGGGCAAACGCAAAGGCTTCCCCGCTGAAGCCATGAAGCCGCATAGCCTGGTACTGAGCTTCATCGGCGCGTGTCTCCTTTGGGTGGGCTGGTTCGGCTTCAACGCCGGCAGCGCGCTCTCCGCCGGCACTCTCGCCACTTCTGCTTTCGCGGCCACTCACTTCGCCGCCGCCGCCGCCGCTTGCGGCTGGATCCTCGCCGAATGGATGCAGCACGGTAAACCCAGCATCCTGGGCGGTATCTCCGGTGCGGTCGCTGGTCTGGTGGCCATCACGCCCGCCTCCGGTTTCGTGAAGCCCATGCCCGCTTTAATCATCGGCTTTATCGCCGGGATCTTCTGCTACTACATGGTGGTGAAGGTGAAAAACATGCTCGGCTATGACGACTCTCTGGACGCGTTCGGTGTCCACGGAGCCGGCGGTACGCTTGGCGCACTCCTCACCGGCGTCTTCGCTGTCAGCGAGATTAACCCG
>SHUN01000064.1 GCA_009697495.1 Bryobacterales bacterium
TCTGTCTCGGGAGAAAGGATTTCAAAGAGCACCGTTGGGTTCGTGCCGGAGTGCTTGAAGGCCTTGGCTCGTTGCGGCGGTCCGCAGATGACCGAGAGATCTGGATAAACAGCTAAGTTCGCTGCTTCCACGACGATTCGAAAGTCCGAGGAATAGGCGGAGCTGGATGCGCCGCGAAGACGAGTCTGTACTCCCGACACGCCCGCCATCGCAAACACCTGCTCCGCGTGATATTCGTGCTTCACGCCGAGCTTTTGCTCCAGGGCGACGTATTATTCCGGGCTGAGCAGGTGCTGCATTATTCAGCGTCTTCGAAATTCACACCACGATAGATGTCGCGTAACGGAATCTCAATGCCGGCGGACACCAGGGAAAGCACCGTGGCCTCCCCTCGCAATGGATGGAAAACCCATTTGCCATTCTCCAGGCGGAACAGATCGACCGCCATCGCATCCTGCGAAATCAAGACGTACTCCCGCAACGATTCCAACTTTCGGTATTGCTCGAACTTGGCGCCCCGGTCATATCGTTCTGTACTCGGGGAAAGGACTTCGATCAGGACCGTGGGGTTGGTAATCGAATGCCGAAAGGACTTCGCTGGTTGATCCGGACCGCAGACGATGGACAGATCGGGATAGGTTGCCATGTCAGCCGCTTCGATCACGACGCGGACATCGGACGGATACGCGCTGCAAGGGGCGTCCATCAAGGCCCCGGTCACGCGATAGGCAAGGTTCATCTGAATCCGCCCATGCGGCAGCGACACCCCCGCCATCGCAAACATCTGCCCCGCGTGATACTCGTGCTTCACGCCGAGCTTTTGCTCCAGGGCGACGTATTCTTCCGGGCTAATCCGCGGCAGTGGTTGTGTAGCCATTATTCAGCGTCCTCGAAACGCACTCCTCGATAAATGTCGCTCAACGGAATCTCGATGCCGGCGGAGGCTAGCGAAAGCATCGCATCCTCGCCTCGCATCTGGTGAAACACCCATCTGCCATTTTCCAAGCGGAACAGATCGACCGCCATCGCATCTTGCGAAATTAAAACGTATTCGCGCAACGATTCCAACTTCCGGTATTGCTCGAACTTGGCGCCCCGGTCATATCGTTCTGTACTCGGAGAAAGGACTTCGATCAGAACTGTCGGGTTTGTTATGGCATGCCGAAAGGCTTCCGCCTCTTGATCCGGGCCGCAGACGATGGAGAGGTCGGGATAGGTGGCCATGTCAGCCGCTTCAATCACGACGCGGAGGTCGGAAGGATACGCATTGCAGGGGGAATCTGACAATGCTTCGTCGACGCGACGAGTGAGGTTAACTTGAATCCGCGCATGCGACCGCGACACCCCCGACATCGCAAACATCTGTCCATCATGATATTCGTGCTTCACGCCAAGCTTTTGCTCCAAGGCAACATACTCCTCAGGGCTAATCCGCGGCAGTGGTTGTGTGGCCATACTTTATCTTAATACCCCATCTGCCCCATCCGGTTCTCGATGATCGCCCCATAGTGATTCATCGCCGCGGGCCTCCGCCGCCTCGGCGCAGGCACGCACGCCGCCAACCGCGCCGCCTGTTCCCGCGTCAACTCCGCCGCCGGCGAGTGATAGTGATACCGTGCCGCCGCCTCCGCCCCATACACACCCGGCCCCCACTCAATCAGGTTCAAATACAGCTCCAACACGCGCTCTTTGCCGAGTATGAAATCGGCCGCCGGCGCCAGCGTCCACTCCACCACTTTCCTCACCGGATTTCCGTGCGTGGTAAAGAACAGATTCTTGATCAGTTGCTGCGTCAGTGTCGACGCGCCCCGCAACCGCTTCCGCTTGCCGGTAGCGTCGATCGCCGCGTCGGCCATCGCCTCAATATCCAAACCCCAATGACTGTAAAAACGCGTGTCCTCACCCGCCACCACCGCGTGCCGCAAATGAGGCGAAATCTTCGCCATCGCCACCGGCGTGAAGCGCTTCTCATACGGACCCTTGCGAAACCACGACTCCACCCGCCGCTGGACGTGCACCCCCGTCGTGGGCGGAGTGACCCAGCGGAACAGAATCAGCGATCCAATCCAGAACGCATAAAAGCCCAGCACAACCTTCAACAAAAACAGCGCCGCGCGGCGCCAAAACCGCCTCACGGTTTCTTCACCCTCGCTCCGGCGAGACTCGCTCGGATGCGGGCCACTTCTTCGTGGTCCGCGGCGTTGGATCGTCCCTCTGTTTCCAGCGCCGCGAACAAGCGCAACGCGGTTTCATACTGGGCCGCCGCCTCCGGAAGTTGTCTGGCCCGCAAAGCCACATCGCCTAAAACGCCATGCGCCTCGGCCACCTCTCCGCGCGCCCCCGCGTTCGCCGGATTTCGCTCCGCCAGGAACCGCCGCTCCTCCAACACCGCGCGCAACAAACGCGCCGCGCGCTTCGTGTCGCCCAGATCATTCCATGCCTTCGCTTCCCGCAGCCGCACGGTCGCCAATAATGTCCGCGCGCGCACTTCGTTCGCATCGGCTATCACCAGCGGCTCGTACTGCCGCACCGCAATTGCGAACGAAGCCAACGCGGCTTTCGGGTCACCCGCAACGCGCAGCGCGTTCCCCAGATTGGACTGCGCCAGCCCGAGCGAAATTCGATACTGCGCCTGCCCGCTGTGCGCAATACTAAGCGCAGTCTGAATACGCAGTGCCTCGCGGTAATGTTTAACCGCGCCCTTCATGTCCTTATCATGCATCAGAATGCTGGCCATTCGCGTATGAGCAAGGGCCAGGCCTTGCTCATCGTCCTCGCGGCCCGGATTTCGTTTGGCCAGTTCCCCATAAAGGCGCAGGCCCTCACGGCGGAGTTCCATTACTCCTTGAAACGCGCCTACCAGCGACAGGCTGGCGCTGGTGGCCGTCAGGCTGGAGGCGACATTTCTTTGCCGTGCCATATCTTCCGGCTTGCGATCCCACAGCCGTCGTCGCATCTCCAGAGCCGTCTGGTCGGCTTCCAATGCCTGCCGGCCGTCCCCGGTGGCGCGAAGAATCGAACTGATACGCATCAGAGTGTTGGCCAGCGCTTCCTCCCGGCGATCCCGTTCCGCGTTCTCCTTCGCCCCCGAAAGCAGCGTCCGCCGAATCCCCTCCGCTTTGCGATAACTCTGCAGTGACGCCGCTGTGCCCCCCAGATTCATAGACCCAGGGCGGCCCTGCACGTCGCCCACTTTCTCGTACGCATCGGCGAGATCTTCCTGCAGCGAGGGGTCGGCCACGCCTTCCTGCGCCAAGCCGTCTAAATACTGCAGCGAGTTCCGGATCATCGTCGCGCGAACCGCCGTCGTGCCGGGCAGCCGCGCGACCGCATCGTCCATATCGAAAATAAATGTGGTGGCCAACCGCCTTAAATCTTGAAACCGGCGCTCGCCACGCTCATAGTTCAGCCGCGCGATTCGCGCCTGCCACAGCGTCATGCCCAAACCGGCGAGAAGCGCCAGCGCCACCGCCCCCGCGGCCAGCACCATCAGGCGATTGCGCCGTACGAACTTGTGCGCGCGGTATGTCCAGGTATGAGAGCGCGCCGCAATCGGGCGCGACGCCAAATGCGCCCGGATATCCTCGGCGAGCGCTTCCACGGATGGATAGCGTTCGGAAGGCTCGAACTCCACCGCCTTCAACGCGATGTTGTCCAGATCCCCTTCCAGTTTGCGGTCGCCCGAACGAACGCTCGGACGCGGCGGCGCTTCCTTTTGCAGCTTCTCGTAATACTGCATCGGTGCCATTTGTTCTATTGGCGTCGCCAGTTCCCACGTCAGCAGAAAGTAAAGAATACGCCCCAATGAATAAACGTCGGAGGCAACGCCGACGGGTTCGCCGCGCAGTTGTTCGGGGCTTGCCCAGGCCGGAGTCATCGCGAGTTGCGTTGTTCCCCCGGTCTTCGATTCTGTGGTGTCCTCACCGGTCAGCAATAGCCGCGAGATCCCAAAGTCAAGGAGCTTAATCCCGCCATCCGGGTTCATCAAAATGTTGCCCGGTTTCAAATCGCCGTGGACCACCAATTGCCGATGCGCGTAGCTAACCGCGTCGCAAATCGATTGGAACGCTTCCAGGCGCCGGCGCAAGTCCATCGCCCGCGCGACTTCGCTTTTGTCGAGCGGGTTGCCGTCGACGTACTCGGTCACCAGATACGGCAATCCGTCATCGGTGATGCCGCCATCGAACAACTGCGTGATCCCCGCGTGGTGCAGCCGCGCCAGAATCTGCCGCTCCATCCGGAATCGCCGCAACGCGCCCGGCGTAACCGCCGAGTGACGGATCAACTTCAGCGCCACTGGCATGGCGTAGCCATCGACCTCGCGTTTGGACAAATACACCTCGCCCATCCCGCCTTGCCCGAGCAGCGATTCCAAACGGTAAGGCCCAATCTGACGCCCCGCCGAGGTCCGTGGCGCGGCCAGATGCACAACCGGGTCTTCCAGGAACGCCCCCGCCTCACCCAGCGCGGCGATAAGGGAAAGCACCTCTTCCCGCAGCTCTCCATCCGTCCCGCAGACGGCATCCAAATAACGTGTCAATTCCTCGCGCGAAAGGTCTAGAGCCCCGTCAAAGACCTCTCTCACCCGCTTCCAGCGGGCAGCGGGAGCCGATTCCGGAGGCCCGGCAGTCATGGAGTCTCCGGCTTCGCCTGTCCCTTTGACAATTCACGGAACAGCCACGCCTTAGCCGAAATCCAATCCCGTTTGACCGTCGATTCCGATATTCCCAGCACCTCTGCCGTCTCTTCAATCGACAGCCCGGTAAAGAACCGAAGCTCAACCACACGGGCCTGCTGCGTATCCACTTGGCTCAGCGTGTGTAAAGCGTCGTCAAGGGCCTCGACCTCCAGATCGCGTTTTTCGGAAACGCCATGCGCCTCATCCAGCGACAGCGCGACGGCGCCTCCACCGCGCTTTGCCGCGCGAACTCCGCGGGCATGGTCAACCAGGATTCGGCGGATCATCTGGGCCGCGATACCGAAGAAATGCGCCCGATTCTGCCATTGTACGGCCCGTTGATCGACCAGCCGCATGTAGGCTTCATGGACCACAGCGGTCGCCTGCAATGTGTGGCCGGGCCGCTCCCGGTGCAAATAGATGGCCGCCAGCCTTCGAAGCTCGTCGTACACCACGGGCGTCAGAGAATCCAGGGCGGTCTTCTTTCCGGCTGACCATTCCTGGAGGAGTTCGGTTACTTCCGGTGTCGTCATACGCTATCCGTCAAAAAGTATATCGTTTTGGCAGACGGCCGGTATTGTGGGCAGCGGCTTTCTCAATCCGGAATCGTGGTCATCGATCCCACCGGTGATGGGATCGCACGTGCGAAGATTGGCAGGCTGCGGCAGATTGGCCTCATGGCTTGTTTGGAACATGCTGCCGGGCGGCGCGGCGCAACGGGCGAAGGCGCTCCCGGCGTTCCTCGGCGGCGTGAATCTCCCGCTCGCTCAGGCCGAAGTAATGGCCAACTTCATGCCATACGGTATCGGCGACAATCCGCTCCAAATGTGCGGCATTACGGGCCATCTCCTCATGCGGCAGTTGGAAAATGCGGATCCGGTCGGGGCCGTCGGGCGACGAGTCCCCCAAACTGCGCTCAGTGAGAGGCCGCCCCTCATAAAGTCCGAGCAAATCGGGCGACGGGCCGAGCGGTTGGACGACGATTACCAGATTCCGCATTCGGGCGCGGAAGCGGGCCGGTAATGCGGCGACGGCGCGTTCCACGATCGCGTCGAAGGCTTTTGGTGCGAGCCGTAGGGTCACTTTGTCAGAATAGAAAGAAAGCCACGGGCAACGCAACCTCACTCATGAACGATACCCTCAATCCAAAAGACACTCCGGTAGATACGACAACCCTGCCAGTAATCGCGGCCAATCTCGGGATTGGCAAACTGGTGCGCCACATTTTTCTCTGCGCCGACGCGACGAAGCCCAAGTGTGCGGGGAAGGAAGCGTCGAACGAGGTCTGGGAACATTTGAAGAAACGGCTGGCCGGATCGGGACTGATGGCCGGCGACCAGTGTACCTTCCGGACGAAAGCGAATTGTCTGCGCGTTTGCGAACACGGCCCGATTGCCGTCGTGTATCCGGACGGAATCTGGTATCACTCGGTGACGAAGGAAGTTGTCGACCGCATTGTGGACGAACATCTGGCGGGCGGCAAGCCTGTGGCCGAATATGTGTTTGCCGTGAATCCATTGAACAGGAACGGCGAGTAGCCCCTCCGATGGAAGATCGAATGATCGTGGCGATTGACGGCCCGGCGGGCGCGGGAAAAAGTACGGTGGCGCGGGCTGTGGCTGAGCGGATGGGATTTCTGCATGTCGACAGCGGCGCGATGTACCGGGCGGTGGCGCTATGGGCTCTGGAGAATGGCATCGATCCTTCCGACGCCGGCAAAGTGATTCCGCTGGCGGAGAGCGCGGAGATCAATCTCGACGGCGGGCGGGTGCTTTTGAACGGACGGGACATTACCGCCGGTGTCCGCCGCCCGGAGGTTTCGCAAGCCGCGTCGCGCGTCTCGGCAATTCCAGGCGTGCGTCGGGAGTTGGTGCGCATGCAGCAGGAATACGCGGCGGTGACCAGCGTCGTGATGGAGGGGCGGGATATCGGCACGGTCGTGTATCCGAACGCGCGCGTGAAGGTTTATCTCGACGCCTGTCCGGAGGTTCGGGCCCGCCGGCGGGTGGAAGAGTTGGGCGGAGATTACACGCAGGTCCTTCAAGAAATTCGCGAACGCGACACTCGTGATGAGACACGGGCGGATTCGCCGCTGCGCCAAGCGGAAGACGCCGTGTATTTGGACACCAGCGATCTGGACGAAGCAGGCGTGATTCTTGCCGTGTTGCGGATTGTTCGCGAACGGATTTCAAGCGGAACAGGAGTAACGAGTTGAGCGATTTGATCGTGATGAAATTTGGCGGCACGTCGATGGGTACTGCCGGCCGGATCCGGATTGCAGCCGAAATTACGGCAGCCGAACGGGCCAAGCGTCCGGTGGCTGTTGTGGTTTCAGCGATGTCGAAGGTGACCGATCTGTTACTCGACACGCTGCGGCACGCTGAAGGCGGCGACCGCGCAACGATGGAACGGAACATCGCGGCGTTGCGAGAGCGGCATGAGGCCGTGGCGAACGAGTTGCTGCGATCGCCGGAAGAAGTGTTGACGGGAATCGCGGGACTGATCGCGGAATTTGAGCGGATTTCGCAGGGAATGCTCTTACTGGGCGACCGGCCGCCGCGGTCGGTGGACGAAGCGATGGCAATCGGCGAACGGTTGACGGCGTTGATCCTGGCCGCTTATTTGACTGAGACAGGAACGCCCGCCGAAGCGGTGAACGCCGCCAGCGTGCTGGTGACGGATTCGGTATTTGGAAACGCGACGCCGATAATGAATCTGACTCGGGCGAAAGGCGTAGCGGTGGTTGCGCCGCTGTTGGCGGCTGGCTCCGTCGTGGTGATGACGGGTTTCAATGGTGCCACCGCCGACGGCAAGCCGACGACGCTGGGGCGCGGCGGCTCCGACTTTTCCGCGTCGATTTTGGCCAGCGCCATGGACGCATCCGAACTGTGGATCTGGACCGATGTCGATGGCATCATGACCGCCGATCCGAGGCTGGTAAAGGACGCGCGGGTATTGGACGAAGTCACCTATGCCGAAGCGGCCGAGCTGGCCTACAACGGCGCGAAGGTACTGCACCCCCGGACGCTGGCGCCGCTGGTGGAAAAGAAAATTCCCGTTTGGAGCAAAAACTCGTTCAACCTGGCAGCGCCCGGCACGCATATTGTCGCGGCGTTGCGGGCCGATGAGCCGCGAGGCGCGCGGGCGGTGACGTCGATGGCGAATGTGGCGCTGGTTTCCGTTGAGCCGGCGTCGGCATCGATCAGCGGGACGCGAGTCATGGCGCGGGCGCTGGATGCCTTGGACATTGTGAACGCCGAGGTGTTGACGCTCTCCAGCTCTTCGTGCCGGCAAAGCTTCTGCTTTCTGGTGAGGAAAGACGAGCTGCCGGCCGTGCTGAAGGGCCTGGAAGAGGCTTTGGCGCTGGAGCTTGAGCATGGCTATGTGAAGCCGTTCGAGATCGACGAAAATGTCGGCTTGCTGGCCGTTGTCGGCGAAGGGATGCGGGGCGTGGCGGGTCTTGCCGGAAGGGTCTTTACGGCTGTTTCGCGGGAGGGGATCAGCATCATCGCCATTGCGCAGGGGTCTAACGAATTGACGATCAACCTGGTGGTGAGCCGCGATGGGCTGGAGCGGGCCGTGAAGGCCATTCACGCCGAGTGCGGGCTGGGGCGGCGCGGCTCGGAAACCTTCTGAGCCGCGACGATCCGGGAGCGGATGGCTTAGAAGGTCACGGAGCGCCGGATGGATGCCGTAGTGCTAGCGTTGACGCCGGTGGTGCCGGGCTCGGGAACGCGGAGGCCGAAGCATAGAACATTTTATAGTGTCGCAGCCAAATGAGAATGTTTTACTCTGAGAATCGGGCCGCCCCTTGCCACTCCTTTTTGGATGCACGGCGTTGCATCGCGGCCAGCCGTCAAGGCTACCCTTCGGCGCATTGAACCGCGCGGCCTTGACGGCACTAGGCCGCGATGCGAGAGCGCACTCCGATGAGGGGAATGGCAAGACTGTTCTGCCGCGGTTTCCGGGAATTGGCCAACCAAGTACGTTGCTGGAAAGCGGACCTTTCTACTTTGCGGCGACAGTCAGTCGGCGGCACGCGATTGACACGAGGGCGGAACTGCGATAGCGTCCATAGCGAAATGCTTAGCCAAACGTTTCGCCGAGAGCAATTTGCTCTCTCGTTTGAGGAGAACCACGTATGCTCACGCGCCGCGCCGGCTTTGCCCTTCCCGCTGTGACCGCCCCCCGATCGATTCTGGGGCTGGTGGTCCGTCAAAACACACCCTCACTGAATAGGATTGGCTAACGGGCATTCAAAATGAACCTGAAATACATCAACACCAGATCCGCTTGCCGCAAACTGAGCCGGATACTTATCGCCCTATCCTTCACTGCGTTGGCGATCGCGCAGTTCGGCACCGGTGAGATGTCGGGGCTGCTGACCGATTGGGTCAGGCGCGGCATTGCCGAACGCGGAAGTGAAGGTCACTAATCAAGCGACTAAACTTTCTACGGTCTTGCTCACGGATAATCAAGGCCGGTATACCGGCCTTGCTCTGCCGGCCGGGCGGTACTCGCTCGAAGTGAAGATTAGCGGGTTCAAGGCTTACACACGATCCGACATCGAGTTGGTGACGGGTTCGCGGATCGCGCAGAATCTGACACTCGAGTTGGGCTCGGTAACGGAAGTGATCGAAGTGACCGCAAGTTCTGCTCAGGTGGAGGTTCTGTCGGCTACGGTCGGCAAGGTGGTGGAAGGCCGCATGTTTCGAGACATTCCGCTGAATGGCCGAAATCTCACGAGCATCATGTTGTTGAAGGCGGGAGTCAGCTCGACGGGGGCGCCGAATTCCTTTCGGCCGACCGGTGACGCCAGAAGTTACACGATTCACGGTTCACGGGCGACCGATGCCTATCTGAGCACCGACGGAGTGGCCATGACCGGGGGACGCAACAATCTGCGCGGCCCAAGTAACATCAGCGTCGACGCCATCGCCGAAGCGAATATTCTTACCTCGAATTACTCGGCGGAGTATCCACGCGCCGGTGGCGGCCAAGTGCAGTTCATCACCAAGAGCGGAACGAGCGCGTTTCATGGGGCGCTCTACGAATACCTGCGCAACGACGCCTTTGACGCCCGCAGCTTCCAACGAGGCACCAAACAAAAGCTACGCTACAACCAGTTCGGCTTTGCCATCGGCGGGCCGATGTACTGGCCAGGAAAGGTAAACACCAATCGCGAAAAGCTATTCTTTTTCGCGAATATGGAATGGATCCGGCGGCGCGAGGAGCGGTTGGACACATCCGTTGTACCCACCGTGCGGGAGCGCCAGGGGGACTTCAACGGGTCCACCTTGTTCCCGTGCCCGCGCGTCTCGGGCGGAACAGCGCTTTATCCGAACTGCACCATTCCGGCGAACGTATTAAGTCCAAACGGGTTGGCTTTAACCTGAGCTATGCACAGCTTCGTGCCCGCGTTTGCGGGCGGAAACGCGGTGAACCATTTGGTGACCTCGAGAACATGGGGTAAAACAGTAGTGCCGCGAAGATTTCAGCTTCGCGGACCGGCCCCAAGGAGGTCACCCAAATGGT
>SHUN01000065.1 GCA_009697495.1 Bryobacterales bacterium
CGCGCCCGCATTCACAACCAGCTTCGAAGTCACGTCGAAATCCGCGTATGCCTTCAACATCTGCTGAGGCGCCAGCGGAATGCGATTGCCCGCAACGATGTGATTAATCCCCTCGCTGTTCGACTCCCCATTCACCGTTTCCGGGCTCTGATACGTCGCGTTCAGAAATGTATACCCAGTCCCGGCGGCCACGCGCCCAGCGCGAAAGTTCAAATCAAATTCCGCTCCCTGCCGTTGCGTCCGCCCGAAGTTCTTGAAGTATCCATAACCGCTCTGCGGCGCGGCGACGAACAAAATATCGTTCCGGTTATCGGCGCGAAACCAACCGGCGCTCCAGTTCCAGTTCGCCTCCAAAATCCCGCGCGCGCCCGCGTCCGAACTGCGTGTGACTACCGGGTGCAGCGGGGGATCGCCAGCCATCGCGTTGGGCAGTTTGCAGGGTTCATTCGGATCGGCGCATCCGAGTTCAATCGACGTTGGCGCGCGGCTCCCTTCGCTATAGCTGAGGTACAGGTTCCACGTCTTCTTCGGACTGTACGTCAGCCCGGCGGCCGGGTTGAACCGTCCGAAAGCGTGCAGGCCCGTCAATGAACCCGGGCCGGCCGCCGTCACAATCCGATCCCGATTGTCGATCCGAGTGTGGTTGTAGCGGCCGGCCAGCGTCACATTCCAGGCGCTGCCGATTTTCATTTGATCGGTGGCATAAACGCTCGCCGTGCGAATGCGGCCGCCAACGTCCACCCGCGTATCATACGGCGCCCCGTCCACAAAGCCCCCCGTCACGCCATCGCCGAACGCGTTCACGCCCGTCACCGAACGGTCCGGATTCAAATAGCCCAGTTGCGACATCTGTTGGAAATCGACGTTAGCGCGGTCGAACGCCGCGCCGGCCGTGAGTTGGTGCCTATCGGCGAAATAGGACAACTGCGCGGAAGAGCCATAGTTGTGCTGCCCGGTGCCCGCACGGTTGATCAGCCCATTGCATTTTTCAGCGGGCTCATCTTTTTGGAGCACCTGCGCAATGCAGCGCCAGAAGGGAAATGGCGTGTTGGCCGCGTTGGCGCCGCTCAATGGAAAGCCGCTGTATCCAGCCGCGGTGAGCGCGCGAATATCGGAGGCGCTGGGTTGATAAACGGCTTGATCGAGTGATGCTTCGTTGCTGTCGCCATTGAACGCGGTGTTACTGATCTTTCGGTAATAGACGTTGCCGGAAAAGTTCAACCGGCTCGACGCGGCGTGGCTCGCCGTCAGGTTCAGAAACGGCGAGCGATTGGTGTTGATATCGGGCTTCGTATAGATGCTGTTATAGCGCCGGGCCAAGTCGCGCTGCTCGCCCAGGCCATTGCCGTTCAGCGCGTTGTTGGCGTAGGACATTGTCAGGTTGATGGCCGTCTTTTCTCCTTGCCGGCCAATCTTCGTGAAGAGCTGCCGAACGTTGGACGGAGACGATTCCCGCCACCCGTCTTCAAAAAACAGGTTCCCCGCCAGATACCAATGCAACCCATTCACCGCCGATCCGCCATGCTCCAAATCCGCCAGTTTCCGCCCAAAACTGCCGCCGCTCAACTGCAGCGCCGTTCCTGGCTGCGTCCGCCCGCTCTTCGTGTGAATCGACAAAGCGCCGCCCAGCGTGTTGAGCCCGAACAGCGGATTGGAACCGGGCATGAACACCATTTCGGCGATGGCAATCCGCGGGATCAAATCCCAACTCACCACATCGCCGAAAGGCTGATTCAGCCGCACGCCGTCCATATAAATGGAAACGCCCTGCGGCGTTCCGAGCAGCGGACTGGCCGTGTAGCCGCGATAATTCAAATCCGGTTGCACCGGATTGCCCTGGATCTCATTGAGGTGTACGCCGCGCAACCGGCGATTCAAAAGGTCCGTCACGTTCAGGGCATTCGTGGTCTCGAAGTCGTGGGCGGTCGCGGATTGGACCGGAGTTGGAACCTCGTCGCGGTTCAGATTGCTGCCGGGCAGTGGCGTGGATTCAATCACTGCAATCGCGCTCCTGGAAACGGCCAACCGCAGTTGGATCGTTCGCTGGACAGGCATGGCATCCGCAATCTCGATCACCGAAGAATGTGTGGCAAATCCCACTCGCGCCACCGTGAGCTTGTAGTCGCCGTAGGTTAACCTGCCCAACGTGGCGGTTCCGCGAAAATCGGTGTCAAAACGCCGCGCGTTCAGCGTTCCTGACGCGGGCATCGGGACGCCGGAGGAATCGGTTATGGTAAGGCGAAGTTCGCCCTGCGCCAGCAGACAGGCGGCCGTCGGCAGCCATAGCAAGAATTTCAACACCATCCTATTTTCCCACTAGCTCCCATTTGTCCGGAATTTCTTTTGTAGCATAGGTGGGTGGATACCCTTCGCGTTGGAATTCTCGGTTTTCTGCACGAATCGAACACGTTTTTGGGAGTGCCAACGCGATGGGAGGATTTCGCCTCCACTTCGATGACTGCCGGCGAGGCTATGCGCGAACGCTGGACCGGCGCGCATCACGAACTCGGCGGCTTCTTTGCCGGTTGCGCCGCCGAAGGTCTGGAGGCCGTGCCGGGATTCGCTACTTACGCCGTACCCAGCGGCACCATCGCCGCCGAAGATTTTGAACGCCTCGCTGACTCGCTGATCAACGCCATCCAGCCCGTCGACGGCATCCTCGCCGCTCTTCACGGCGCTACCGTCAGCGAGGCGTTTCCCGATGCCGACGGTGAGATTCTCCGCCGTATCCGCGCCCGCGTTGGCCCCGATTTGCCAATCGTCGTCACGCTCGACTTGCATGCCAACATTTCGCAACAAATGTTGGCCCATTGCAATGCGATCGTCGCTTACCGGACGAATCCGCATCTCGATCAGCGCGAACGCGGCGAGGATGCCGCCCGCCTCCTCGCCCGCATTTTTCGCGGCGATGTGAAGCCCGTAATGGCACTGGCCGCGCCTCCCCTCGCCGTCCCGATATCCGCGCAGAATACCGCGAATCTATTCCTCTTCGACGATCTCCGCGAAGTACTCAACTGGCCCGGAATCCTCTCCGCCAGCGTTGCGCTCGGCTTCTATTACGCCGATGTCGAAGAGATGGGAACGTCGTTCCTGGCTGTCGCTAACGGTGACCGGGCTCTCGCCGAGCATGCCGTGCAATGGATGTCGGATCGCGCCTGGGCGCGCCGCCGTGAACTCGTGCCAACGCTGCCATCCGCCGCCGAAGCCGTGGCAAACGCCATCGCCGCGGTCAAACCCGTCGTGTTAATGGATATCGGCGACAACGTTGGCGGCGGCAGTCCGGCGGATTCGCTGGTTTTGTTTGAAGAATGCCTCCGCCAAGGCGCCCGCAATGTCCTGGCCGTCATCCACGCGCCTGACAAAGTGGGCCTCTGCGTAGCTGCCGGCGTTGGCGCCCAAGTCTCGCTCGGCTTCTCCTCGGGCACCGTCCGTCTGTTATCGGACGGCCTCTTTACGGAACGAAAAGTCCGCCATGGCGGCTGGACCCACTGTGATCAGGGCCTCACCGCCGTCGTCGAAACAGCCGAAAACCACACAATCGTTTTGACCTCCCGCCGCATGGCCCCCATGAGCCTCGAACAGATCCGCAGCGTCGGCGTGATCCCCGAATCCAAGGACATTCTCATCGTCAAAGGCGTGATCGCGCCGCAGGCCGCCTACCGGGAAGTAGCCGCCTCCATCGTGCTCGTCGACACGCCCGGCCCCACTGCCAACGACCCCGCTTCGTTCAACTACAAACACCGCCGCCGCCCCATGTTTCCAATGGAGCCCAACGCGTGAAGCGCCTTCTCGTCCTGGCGGCCGCGCTGCCGCCCTCGCCCAGGTCGAGCTGCCCGTCACCTTCGGCGTGCTGCAAAAAGCTATCGCCGCGCGGTCTTGGAAAATCCGCGCCTCAGCGAAGTCGGTGGCCGCCTCGTCATCCGCGCGACACCCTACGCCGACAAAAGCATCCTCCGCCTCCGCGACATCGAAGCCGTCAGCGACGGCAAGCGCGGCGTCTGCCCCCGCGCTGTCTGCAAACAGCTCGCCGCGACCAGCCCCGCGTATTTCGCCCCGGCCAGTCATTCCGCAAGCCCGTCGACGATCTATCCGTGCAATCCTTGCGCGTTTCCTAAGAAGCGCTCGTACTCCAACTCGGACTCATGCTTCGTTAACTATTCCCCTCTTCAATCGCCACGCGCCGTTCCAGGAAACGCCGCATCGGCGCCCGCCCCGGCGGGACTAGCGGCTGATTCCGCGGAAACTCCCGCGCCGGAAACGGTCTTACATCATCCCCCGCGGACGCCGCCGGAACGTGTTCATGATGGGCCTCTTCCGCATCGCGCATCCGTCGCGCAACACCCGGACGCGGACACGTCGATTTCAACCCGTCGATATGCTCATGCAACTCGTCGGAAATCTCTTTCCACATCGGATCCAGTATGAAGTCGATCCCCTCGCGCCTCGCCAGTTTCGCCGCCGGCACGAAATCCGCGTCCCCGGCGATCAATACAATCTGGTCCACTTGCTTCTTAAAAGTCAATGACGCGATATCCAACCCAATGCGCATTTCGATGCCCTTTTGCCGGACCTCGTAGCTCACATCCTGCGGCTGTAATTCTGCCGCCGTAAGCGTCCCCGCAATCATCTGCTTCAGCTTCGCCGGTTCCAAAACCCAATTCCCGTAGTCGGCTAACCGCCCCTGCCGCAACGCCACTTTTCGCAGTTTTCGCAACTCCGAATGCACGCCAGACCGGAACACCGCCTCTTCGGTTTTCCCCAAATCCACCAGTTCTTTCGTGATCGGATGGAAGATTTTCTTGTCCAACGGCGGACAGTCATAATAGAAAATCCGATACAACTCCCGCAACTCGTTGTTCTTGCCTTCGAGGTGCTTGAGAGACCACGTAAACAGGTCTTTTGCAACCTGTCGGCAATCTAACGTATGGCCTTTAAGAATGCGGTATCTACGCAGGAAGAAACCGCCATCGACCATAATGGCTGTTGGCATAAACCGGAATTACTCCTTACCCATGTCGAGACACACGGATCAGTAAAAATATGCCCTTGGGATCGGCACCACCTCGATTATTTGGCGGAACTTACGGCCAAGGGCTCGATGCCGTCAGTGTAACACAACTTTACAGTCGTGTGAACTGGATGTTACCTAAAGTTTAATCAAAGCAAGCGCCCGCCGCATCGATTCCGCCACAATCGACAAAATTTCCTCCCGCGGTTTCGCCCGCAGCGCCGCGTTAAACGGCTCACACCGCACTGGCGCGTCACACCCTAAACCCTGCAAAACATTCAGGAAACCCGCCGTGTCTATCACTCCCGTCGCAAGGGGTATCTCCCGCTTGCTGTCGATCTGCTGATCCAGCGGCACCCCCGCCGGCGCATCGTTGAGATCGATGCAAATAATTTCACTATTTTTTAACAACTCCAGATCCGCCAGCGTTTCCCCCGCCGTATACCAGTGCCAGGTGTCCAGCACGAACCCCATGTTCGACGCGCCGATCTCGCCCAACAACTCCCGCATCTCCGCCATCGAATGCAGAAACGGATACCGCTTTGCTGTCCACAGCGTCTTCGGCCCGACGTATTCGAGCCCCAAACGCTGCCCGTGATCTCCCAATATCCGAGCCACTTCCCGCAACCGAGCCGCGTGCTGTTTCAAATTCGCCATGTACGGCAGCGAATCGTGGTTTGGCGAAATCCACGTCCCCACCCGCGTCGCCCCGGCCTTCTGCAGTGCCGCCGCAATCGACGGTAATCCCGCCAGATCCTTCCGGAACAACGCGTCATCTTTCCGGAAATCGACAGTCAAACCGGATTGTCCCCACGCCAGCCGGAATTCCTTCCGCTTCCCGTTGCACTCCTCCATCTGCCCCGCGCTCATCGCCGCCATCTCATCGCCGAATGGCTGCACGGCTTCATAACCGAAATTATGCGCGTCCTGAATCGTCTCCATCTGATTCGCCTTCACCCCAATGGATCCCGGCGTCAGGCATATCGTCATTTTGCGTGGCATACTGTGGTTCCCCCTACAATAACGTGTTTCCCGACGGCTTGTGCCAGGCGAACAACTTGCCTTTCAACTCGGCCAATTTCCCCTGATGCCGCGCGTCCAAAGCCAGATTCCGCTTCTCCTCCGGATCCTCCCGCAGGTTATACAGTTCCGCCAAATCATTCGCCCAATAATTAAACTTAAAATCCCCATCGCGAATCATGTAGCGGGCAGCCCTGGTTCCCAGCGCGAACTCCGCAAACACCGGCCGTGTCCACGCCGCCTCCGGGTCCCGCAACAACCGCGCAAAGCTCGGCTCATCCAGCCCCGCCGGCACCGGCAAGCCGCAAGCATCCAACAAAGTAGCCGCCAATCCGACTTGGGAAACCGGCGTCCCGCACACCGCGCCCGCTTTCACCCCAGGGCCGCGAAACACCAGCGGCACTCCGCACGATGGCTCATAAAACAAACTCTTCTGCCAACAGCCATGCTCACCCAGCATCTCGCCGTGATCGGAGGAATAGACCACCAGCGTATTGTCATCCAATCCCAAATCTCGCAACCCTCGCAACACACCGCCTATGACGCCATCCAGATACGCAATGTTGGCATAGTACATCGCCATCCGCTGCCGCGCCTGCGCCTCATCCCGCACTTCCGGCGTCGGCGCGTGACGCGCCGCTATCCCGCGGATCACTTGCGGCACCGTCGCCGCTTCCGCCTGCCCAGGCCGGATCCGCCCAAACGTCGCTGGCAACCGCATATCGTCCGCGGAAAACATTTCCGCCCATTTCTTCGGCGGCATGAACGGATCATGCGGCTTCAAAAAACTGGCGACCAGGAAAAACGGTTGCCGCGTCCCCTGCGTCTTCAAAAATCGCTGCGTCTCCCGGGCCACAAAGCTCTCAAAGTGGTCTTTCTCCTCCAACAGCGACGCCCGCCCCACATGCACAAACCCTTCCCGACCATCTTTAGCGCGCGTCCCCAGCCAAGGGTCCCCGTGGTCCTCCCAAAGCGCCGGAATTTGCGGCAGCCCCGAACCTGAATTCGGCGCCGCCAATTCCTCGGCATACACCCGCGCCTTCGGCCCCAGGTATTGCCACCAGTCGTTGAAGTCCAGCCGGTAGTCAAACCCATGCGTCTGCGCGTCCACAAAATGCATCTTGCCAATGAGACCCGTCATGTACCCGTGCCGCCCAAAATAATCGGCGATCGTTTTCACCGTGAACGGCCACGGTGTGGCGTTGTTGTACACGCCGTTGGTATGCGCATAGGTCCCCGTTAATAACGCCGCCCGCGACGGCGTGCACACCGGATAGGCGCAGTAGGCATGGTCAAATCGCATCCCGGCGCGCGCCAGCGCATCCAGATGCGGCGTGTGCGCATGTACGTCGCCCCGCACTCCCAGCGCGCCGGGCCGGTGTTGATCGCTCAACAGGAACAGCACGTTCTTCGCCCGCGCGTTCCCGGTCTGCGCCGCCAGCGCCGCCGGCGACGCCAAAAATTCTTTTCTGCTCAGGACTGCCATAACGCCTTGCAGTATATGCAACTCCGGCCCGCCCCGCTGAATCAAAGGATTAGTGAGCAAGGTAATCACAATCGAGCGCCCCCAAATCGGCCCCGGCGTTACCGGACCTCGCATTCGCTGCCCTCTCTGCGATTGGGCGCCGCCTCGCGATGAGGTTTGGGCCTGCTCCTGCGGCCACGAATGGCACACGTTCGAGACCGGCGGCGTCTGCCCCTCCTGCGTCAAACAGTGGCCGTCGACACAGTGCCACCCATGCAAAGGCTGGTCGGATCACTCCGATTGGTACGAATATTAGAGTCATGGATAACTGGATCGACAGTCTGGCCCGCCACGGAGCCGGGCTCCTTTTCGCCGTCTGCCTTCTCGAAGCTCTTGGGCTCCCCGTTCCGGCGGCCATTGCCCTGCTCACCGCCGGAGCCTTGGCCGCCCTCGGCAAACTCGCGATTGGAACCGCCATCGTTGCCGCCGTCGCCGCGTTTCTCTTGGGCGATATCGCCTATTTCCTCCTGGGCCGCAAGACCGGCTGGTGGCTCCTCGGCATCCTCTGCCGCATCTCCGCCAACCCTGACTCCTGCATCCTCACCTCCGCCGAAGTCTTCTACCGCCGCGGCCGCCTCGTCCTTCTCTTTGCCAAATTCATCCCCGGCCTCAACACCATGGCCCCTCCTCTCGCCGGTTCCATGCGCATGCCGCTCGCTCAGTTCCTGGCGCTCGATTTCGCCGGGGCCCTTTTGTACGTTTGCACCTACATCGGCATCGGCTTCGCCTTCCGCGATCTGCTCGGGGCTCTTCTCGACACCATGGGCCGTGCCGGCCGTGTCATGGAACTTGGCCTCTTCGCCGCCTTTCTAGCCTATGTTGCCTATCGTCTCTGGCTCGTCTGGAAATCGCGCGTCTATCGAACCGTGCCTCGCGTCGACATCGCCGAGGTCGACGGGCCCGTCTTCGACGTTCGCAGCCACGGTTATTACGACGCCAACGCCCAGCGCATCCAGGGCAGTGTCCGCTTGGAACCCAACCGCCTCCCGGAGACCATCGCTCTGCTCCCGGAGTCTGAAAAAATATACCTCTACTGCACTTGACTGAGCGAAGTCACCAGCGCCCGTGTGGCGCACCTCCTCCGCTTACAAGGATTCGACGCCCGCATCATCCGCGGCGGCCTGGCCGCTTGGAAGAAAGCCGGCTTGCCGCTCGAAGACGTCCCCGCCGATGAAATGGTGCAACTCCCCAGCTTTGCCCGGCGTTAGCGCCGCATCAACTCTGTCGCCAGATTCCCCTTATCTTCAACCTCCATTCTCGCCAGTCCCAGCCATCGGCGCAGCGTGTCCAACTCCGCCAGTAACGGCCCGGCCACGAAGTCCGGATCTTCTCCGGCCTCATGATAAGCCGCCAGCACGCGCAAAGTCCCCGCGCCCCTGTCCGCCTTCAAATCCACCCTTCCCGTCAGACGCTCTCCCTGTAAAAACGGCAAAACGTAGTAGCCAAATTTTCGCTTCGCCGCCGGCGTGTAGATCTCAATCGTGTAGTCAAACCCAAACAGCCTCTTCGTCCGCGGACGAAACCAGACCAGCGGATCAAACGGCGAAAGCAAACTGCAGGCCCTCACGGAGCGAGGCCGCGCCGCCAACGGGTGCAAATAACCCGCCTCTCTCCAGCCCTCCACCGAAACAAGTTCCAGTTGCCTCTGACGGACTAACTCCTCCAGGCCCGCCCGAGCCTCCGATAGGGAGAGCCGATAATAATCAGCCAGATCATGCGCCGTCCCCACGCCATGCGCTCCAGCGGCTTTTAGCAACAACGCCCGCACCGCCTCCGCCCGTGAAGGCGCAAGCCCATGGTGCGCCACGGGAATCCGCCGCTCCGCCAAATCGTAGGAGCGGACAAAGTTCGGCAACCGGTTCGCCGACGCCAGCCGCCCCTGCCCGAAAAAAGCTTCCAAAACCGCGCGTTGAAACGTCCCAATCCAAGTTCCGCGGAACGCGGCGACGGCCTCCGGAGGCTCCGGCAAGGCAGAGGCTGCCAATGGCCCCCGTTCCGTAATCGCCGAGATCACCGCTTCCGCATACGCCCGATGCTCTTTCAACACCGTTTCAAATCCGCGAGGCCGCAATGAGTGCTCGGCCATTCGATGCTTCAACAACGGCCACGTCTCCACCGGAATGACGGCGGCCTCGTGCGCCCACTGTTCCGTAAAACCGCCATGCGCATAAAGCAGCGAGTGCAGCGCCGGGCGCGAATAGGGCCCCAGCCGCGAGAAGGGAATCAGGTAATGCGCCGGCATCAGGACGTTGACGAAGTCCAACTGCAACGGCGCAATCCGCCGCACCGTCGCATCCAAATGCGCCGCCGTCACCCGCGCCGGCCGCGGCTTTCCAAACCCCTGCGCCGCAAGGGCAATTCGTCTGGCTTCGAGCGTGGATAGCATTGGACTACAATCTATAGTATGAGTACGATTCAGATCGTGCTGGAAGACGAACTTCTCGCCGAAGCCGACGCCCAGGCCGCCCGCGACGGCCGAGACCGGTCGGAGCTGATTCGGAACGCAATCCGCGATCACTTGCGCCGCCTTCGGACGCGGGCGCTCGAAG
>SHUN01000066.1 GCA_009697495.1 Bryobacterales bacterium
CGGATGTTTTGGAGGTTTCGGTGGTGGCGCGGAATGGCATGACCGCCGACGGGTTGGCGACGGCGGTCCGGGTGATGGGCGTGGCGGCGGCGGGCGCGGTGTTGAAGAAGTACGGCGGGCGAGTGGTGATCTGAAAGAACTACGCCGCGTCCTCGACGCCAATGACCAGTCGCTTGCCGAAGGCCGCGAAAGCCGCCTCGATCTGATCGACCTGCGTCGCTCGATCAAAGTCGAAAAGGCGATCGATGTTCGGCGGCGGGATTCCAAGGCGGCGAGCCAATTCCACTTTACGTTGACAACGCAACCAGCAGCATATTCTTCCCTTTTCGCTTACTCGGCAGCGGCACGGATTCGGCATGTTCAATGCGGTAGGCGATGGCCATTCGCAAGGAATCCCGCGCCATCTCCATCGCCTCGCCCAAATTCTCGCCTTGTGTAACCGCCTCCGGAAAGTCCGGAAACGTAACGACGTACCCGCCCTCCGGGTTGTCGCCGTCGAAGTTTGCGGGGTAGAGCAACTATTCCTTACCTTTCTGTTTGAAAGATTTCGGGTGTTCCAGCCCGAGCCAGCGCTTCAAGTCCCTCATCGTCACTAAGTCGGCAGCAACTTAGAAATATCGTTATACAAAACAAACGCCACCACGGTCATCAGGAAAACAAAACCCACCTTGAAAATATTTTCCTTGAGCTGCAAGCTGAGGTCGCGGCGCATCACCATTTCGATGCCGAGCATCAGAATCGTCCCGCCGTCGAGGATCGGAATAGGAAGCAGATTGAAGACGGCCAGATTCAGCGACACGGCGGCCATCAGGCCGATAAACGTCGCAAATCCCTCGCGCGCGGCTTCGCTCGAAAGGCGGGCAATGCCGATGGGACCTTCGAGCGATTTGGGCGACATACGGCGCTCCACCATGCCTCGAAGCAGTTGCAGGATCACGCCGGCGCTGCGCTGATTCTGAATCACCGACTCGCGCATGGCCTCGCCAAACGGGAGGGCCACGAACACAACACGCGGGGTGAGTTGCACGCCGAGAAGGTAGCGCTTGTTTTTGTGATCAAGCTCCGTGAGTTTGGGCTCTACGGTAACGGTCGTCTGCTTGGTGTCGCGACTATAAGTGAGCTGGACAGGCTTGCCCGCGCCTTCCTTAAGAAGCGAATGCAGCTTGGCCGTGGAACGGAGAGGAATGCCGTCGAACGCGACCAGAACATCCCCGCTTTTGACTCCGGCCTTTTCGGCTCCCATGCCGGCGGAGATCGCGCCGACCTGTATCTCATGACGGTCGTACCAGCCGGCGTGGCCGACGTTCGTTATGTCGTCGATTTCGGGCGTAATAGCCGCTGTCACTTCTTTGCCATTGCGCGTAAGCAGCATGGCCATTTCGCGATTGGCGGCGCCCACCACGGCCAGCGTGACCTGTTCCCAACTGGGGTTCTGAATGCCGTCAATGGCGGTAATTACATCGAGTTCCTGGACGCCGGCCTTGGCCGCGGGCGAGTCCTTTTCGACGAAGCCGATGGTGGGCGCGCCTTCCGAACCGACAACCTTCGGATAGCGGTTCATGTAGAGCCCGGCCAGGAGTCCGACGGCCAGAATAATGTTCATGGCCGGTCCAGCGAAGGCGATGATCATGCGTTGCCAGCGGGGTTTGGCAAGGAAGCCGCGGGGGTCCTCACCGCCATCCTCGCCGACTTGCTCCCCGACCATTTTGACGTATCCGCCGAAGGGAATCAGCGACACGCGGAAATCGGTTTCGCCCCGGCGATAGCCGAACAGGCGCGGCCCGAAGCCGAAGCTGAAGGCCTCGACGTGCACATCAAACCAGCGCGCGGCCCAATAATGACCGAGTTCGTGGATGAGGATCATGATCCCGATCAGGACCAGCATCCACCAAATATTGCTTATGACTGCCATGTGTACTCGCTCCCTTAGCGAACGGCGGGAGCCCTTTCCTGAACCAGGATACGGGCCGCTTCACGGCTTTCCTGATCAATCGCTAGTATTTCTTCGACGCTGCGTGGCGTGCGATTGGGTACCCTCTCCAGTGTCTCACTTACCACTTCGGCAATTCCGAGGAATGGCAAACGCTCTTCCAGGAACGCTTCCACCGCTATCTCATCGGCTGCATTTAGGATACACGTAGCCGCGCCGCCGGACTCCTGCGCCTGATAGGCGAGCTTCAGCAGCGGGAATTTATCGAAATCGGGCGGTTCGAATTCCCACACACGGGCGGTCTTCCAGTCCATGCGGGGGACCGGGGCGGGGTTGCGGGCCGGATATGTCAGCGCGTATTGAATGGGCATGCGCATGTCCGTGGCGCATACTTGAGCGATGACGGAGCCGTCGTTGTACTCGACCATGGCGTGTACAGACGATTGGGGGTGGACCACCACTTCGACATCGCGCGGGTGGAAATCGAAGAGCCAGCAGGCTTCGATCACCTCAAACCCTTTATTCATCAGGGTCGCGGAATCGATGGTAATACGGCGGCCCATTTTCCAGGTGGGGTGATTCAGCGCCTCGGCGACAGTGACCGATTGCAGCCGCTCCTTCGGCGTTTTGCGGAACGGGCCGCCGCTGGCCGTGAGGATGAGTTTGGCGACGTCCTCCCGCCGCCCCGCGCGGAGACATTGATGCGCGCCATTGTGCTCGCTGTCAACCGGAATCATTTGCGCGCCGTGCTCTTTTACGGCGGCCATAACCAGTCCACCGCCTGCGACAAGTGTCTCTTTGTTGGCGAGGCCGACGGATTTTTTATGTCGTATCGCCTCGTAGGTCGCCTCCAAGCCGGCGACCCCGACGATCGCGGACATGACGAAATCCACTTCCCCAGCGACGGAGACGGCAACGCGGGCTTTTGCGCCGTGGTCGATTTGGGGCTTGCGGCCGGATTCGTGGAGGCGGGCGGCGAGCAAATCCCGAATATGGGAATCGGCGACGACGACGATATTGGGTTCGAACTCGCGAATCTGATCGAGCAAGAGGTCCACGTTGGTACCGGCGACCAAGGCGTGTATGCGGTACGATTCGCGGTTGTGGCGAACGACATCCATCGTACTGGTCCCAATGGAACCCGTAGAGCCTAAAACAGTGAGGGTCGTCATGCTTACCGTACCCAAATCATACCACCACCGCAGTTGGCGTTACCGAGCCGCGACCGTCAGGAAGCGTGCTTTGCGGTCAGAGGACTAGGTCCCTATCGGTCTAAATAGGGGACCCCGAAGGGCGCCAGGGAGGATGCTTCAGGGGTCTTTATGAGGTTAGTCTCGCTTTGGTGACAGTTGCCTCCCTGGCTTGATTCCAATAGTAATATATGGAATTTGGAATTGCAAGAGTTATTATGTGAAAAATGAAAGAAGGTGGTAGCGTTAAGCGTCCCTGGCTTTAACGACAACCCCGGCCATTCCTTCTAACACCTTGATAGTAGAGCAGATATCCTCATCGCCATGGCCGGTTGCGATGGCGGCTTGAAACATTTGGTGGGTTAAAGAAGTTAAAGGAAGGGGCACGCCGACGTCGCGGGCGGACTCGAGCATCAGGCCGATGTCTTTGTGCATCCATTTGACGGAGAAGTTGGTGGTGAAGTCGCGTCGGAAGACGTAGGGAGCTTTGAAGGCGATGAGCCCGCTCTTGGCAGCGGAGTTGTCGAGGATGTCGAGCATAAGGGTGGGATCGACGCCGGCCTTTGTAGAGAGGACGAGGCCCTCGTTGAATGCTTGTAAAAGGTTGGAAAGAATGAGGTTCTGGGTGAGTTTGGCGTGCATGCCGAGGCCGGGACCGCCGCAGTAGTAGAGCCGCTTGCCCATGGGATCGAGAAGCGGTTTCACTTTCTCGAAGACTTCTTGGGACCCGCCGATCATGAAAGTGAGGTTGCCGCTTTCGGCGCCGGGCTTGGAGCCGGTGCAGGGAGCGTCGAGGTAATCGACGCCTTTAGCGGCGCATCGGGCGGAAGCGGACTTGGAAAAAGCACAGGCGACGGTGGAAGCGTCAACGATGACGGTTCCGGGCTTGGCGGTTTCCATGAGGCCATCGGGGCCGAAGACGGCGTTTTCGGACATAGCCGTATCCCCGACGATGAGGATGATAACGTCGGATGCGGCGGCGACGTCCTTCGGCGATACGCAGGCCGTGGCCAGATCGGGGAACTTCGAGGCAAGTTCCTCGGCTTTGGCCGCGGTGTGGCTCCAGAGGGCCACGCGGTGGCCGGCAGATAACAAATTGCGGGCCATGGGGTAGCCCATGATGCCCAAACCTAAAAATCCAAGATTCGCCATGATTCCGTTAAGTTTATAACGCCTAACCGAAATCCGCCAGTCCAAGTCTGCCACAGCCCTGCCACAGCGGGACAGGCCTCCTCGCCTGTTCGCATCCCAGGGCTATCCCTAACTGTGAACAGGGATTTTTGCAAGCAGTTTGAGCACGAGGAGATCGGATGACTGGTACGTGGTGGCCCCGATGTTGTTGATCTCGTCTTCGCTTTGCGCGATGTGGATTCGGATGAGCTCGCGGAACCGGTCGATGGTGATCCCCAGCGTTTTGGCAGCCTCAGTTTCGGAATAGAAACATCTCGAGTTAAGCGAGGCGAGCGTGGTGGTGAATATAGTTTTCATTCGATGCGGGATCCTACTAGCGATTCTAGGGAATTGCGTGTCCGCGCCCAATTAGGTTGAATCCTTAGTTGCCACTACACAATGTACTGACATGTTGAGGGTAAGGCTTGGTACGTCGATGTATGGGCCTTAGGGGGTGGGAAGACCTTAGGCCTTAGGCCGCAGATGAGGGTAGGGGGTGCTATTGATACCATTACTGAGCATGGTCAACCACAAATGGATCCTCGTTGCGCGGCCGGAAGGGCTGCCGAAACTTTCCGATTTTGCCTGGCGGGAGGAGACGATTCCGGCACTTGCGCAAGGGCAGCTTTTGGTTCGCAGCGTTATGTTGTCGCTGGACCCGGCGATGCGCGGGTGGATGGCGCGGGACACGTATGTGCCGGCGGTCGAATTGGGAACCGTGATGCGCGGCGGGGCGATTGGAGTCGTGGAAGCGTCGAATCACTGCGATTTCGCCGTTGGCGACCAGGTGCAGGGACTGCTGGGATGGCAGGAATATTTCTTGAGCGATGGGAAGGGGCTGGCAAAGCTCCCAGCGCTGCCGGTGCCGTTGGGAGCTCGATTCGGGCTGCTGGGCCATATTGGGTTTACGGCCTATTTTGGCCTCTTGGAGTTGGGACAGCCGAAGGCCGGGGAGACGCTCGTCGTGTCGGCCGCGGCCGGGGCGGTGGGTTCGCTCGTTGGTCAGATCGGCAAGATAAAGGGCTGCCGCGTGGTGGGCATTGCGGGCAGTGACGCGAAGTGCGACTGGCTGACGAAGGAACTGGGCTTTGACGCGGCGATCAATTACCGGACGGAGAATTTGCATAAGGCGCTGAAAACGAATTGCCCGAAGGGCGTGGATATTTATTTTGAGAATGTCGGCGGGAAGACGCTGGAGACGGTTTTGAATCACATGAACGACTTCAGCCGCATTCCGGTGTGCGGAATGATAGCGGGCTATAACCAGACGGAACCGGAGCCGGGGCCGGGGAATTTGTTCCAGATTATTGTGCATCGGATCAAGATGCAGGGATTCATCGTTACGGACTTTCTATCGAGGTCCGCGGAGGCGAGGCAGGAACTGGTGGCGTGGCACGCGGCGGGGCAGTTGCAGTACCGGTTGGACGTCACGGAGGGGTTGTCGAACGCCCCCACGGCATTCCTGAAGTTGTTTGACGGATCGAATCTGGGGAAAGTAGTGGTTCAAGTCAGCGCTGAGAATTGATAAGATCGGACACATGGCGTTGTATGTAGTCCTGTTTATCATTGCTGTGCTGCCGTTGGCGGGCCAACTGCCGCCGGCGGCCCAAGTGGATGGTCCTGCGTTCTTCGAGAAAAGCGTGCGGCCATTGCTGGCGGCGCAGTGCCTGGGTTGCCATTCGGCGACGAGCCAGCCGATAATGGGCGGGTTGCGGTTGGATTCGCGGGAGCTCGCGTTAAAGGGCGGCGGGCGGGGACCGGCGATTGTGCCTGGGAAGCCTGCGGAGAGTTTGCTTCTGCAGGCGTTGCGGCATACGGCCGGGGCGTTGAAAATGCCGCCGGGGCCGAAGATGAAGGAAGCCGATCTGGCAGTGTTAACGCAATGGGTACAGATGGGGGCGCCCTGGGGGAACACGGTCTCGGCGGCTTCGGCGGGTTCGAAATATTGGGCGTTTGTCTCGCCGCTGGCTTCAGCGCCGCCATCGGTTCGCGATAAAACCTGGGTTCGCTCGCCGATCGACGCATTTATCCTGGCGGCGCTGGAGACGAAGGGACTTACCGCCGCAAAAGCAGCCGACAAAAGGACGCTGATTCGGCGAGCGTCGTATGATTTGACGGGCTTGCCGCCAACGGTGGCGGAAGTCCAGACATTTTTGGCGGATTCCTCCGAAGGCGCGTTTGCCAAGGTCGTCGACCGGCTGTTGGCGTCGCCCCGTTACGGCGAGCGGTGGGCACGGCATTGGCTGGATGTGGCGCGATACGCCGATTCCAATGGCTTGGACGAGAATCTGGTTTATAAAAACGCGTTTCGCTACCGGGACTATGTGATCGCGGCATTCAACAAAGACAAGCCGTTCGATCAATTCTTGACGGAGCAGTTGGCTGGCGATTTGTTGCCGGCGGCGGATTTGCCAACTTCTGTCGAACGCTGGACCGCGACCGGATTCTTGACGCTAGGCGCGAAAATGCTGGCCGAAGACGATCCGGTAAAGATGGAAATGGACATTGTGGACGAACAGGTGGATACGACGGCGCGGGCATTTATGGGCCTGACCGTCGGCTGCGCGCGGTGCCACGACCATAAGTTCGATCCGATTTCGCACGCCGATTATTACTCGATGGCGGGGATTTTTAAGAGTTCCAAGACCATGGAGAATTTCAAGGTTGTGGCGAAGTGGCATGAGTACGTGTTGGCGCCCAAAGAAGACCGGGACCGGCTGGCGGCGCATGAGGCGCTTGTGGAGGCGAAGCGGAAGGAAATTGGGAAAAGTGTCCGTTCCGAAAACGATTTATTGGTTAGCGCGGCGACGAAGCGTGTAGGGGCGTATTTGCTGGCGTCGGCGCGCGTGAAGCACGACGAGGAGATGCGTTTGGCACCCGTGGAATCGGCCCCTGGGATGATCGAGCGGCAGGCCGGGAGTTTTGACGCGGGGAATGTCCCCCGAGTGTTAGAGAAGAAGAAAACGAACGCGCCGAAGGATGGGGCGGGGCCGTATTTTGCGGAGTATCGCGTGGACGTGGCGGCGGCGGGAGATTATCAGATCGATATTTTTGATGAGGAAAAGGGCGCGGGGACGGCGGACGTTTGGGTGAACGGCGTGTGGGTGAAACGCGGCGCGGATCCGGTGCAGAACCGGGCGGCGTCTCCCGAGGCCGGAGGGTGGTCAGTGGTTGTGGTGGCTCCGTTCAAGCAGGGCGTGAATGTTCTGCGGCTGGAACATGCTTCGCGATTCCCCTATTTTGAGAAGCTGCTGTTCGCAAAAAATACCGTGGCGGAAGTGCCGCGGACAGTGGTGCAGATTGCCGCCGCGTTTGGCGTGAATCCGGGGCTTTTGGAACAGATGGTGGATTATTTGAAGCGCTCCGACGGGGCTGTGGCGTCGCCGTTGTATGCGTGGGAAGTTTATGGATCGCCGCTAACGGCGTGGGCGTCGCCGGCGGCTTCGTTGTTTGCGGGGTTTCCGGCTTCAAGTCCGGAGGCGTTGGCGGCCAAGTATGAGGAGTTGTTTTTGGCGTCGCAGGAAAAGGATCTTACGGATCCGGGGCTGAAAACGCTGGCTGCGTTATTGAAAGAGAAGTTTGGACCATTCCGCGCGCCGCGTGACGCGCGACGATACTATCCGGCGGCGGTTAGGGCGCAGTTGACCACGTTAGATCAAGAGTTTAAGGATATGGAAGCGGCCACGCCTGAATTTCCGAAAGCAATGGGCGTAAGTGAGGGCAGTAAGATCGAGGACCTGGCCATCCATTTGCGCGGGAGCCACTGGACGCTGGGCGCTAAGACGCCGCGGCAGTTCCTGAAAGTCATTGCCGGAGATCAGCAGACGCCGATTCCTTCTGATCGCAGCGGACGCCTGGAATTGGCCCAATGGATGACGCAGAAAGACCATCCATTGACTTCACGGGTAATTGTGAACCGGCTGTGGCGCTGGCATTTTGGACGGGGAATTGTCCCGACCGTGGATAACTTCGGGCGATTAGGCGAGGCACCGTTGAATCAGCCGCTGCTGGATTGGCTGGCGGTGCGATTTGTGGAGCAGGGGTGGTCGATGAAGGCGATGCACCGGACTCTGATGCTATCGAGTACTTATCAGATGTCGAGCGAGTTTGACGCTCGGAGTTCGGAGACGGATCCGGATAACTCTCTCCTGTGGCGGATGAACCGGCGGCGGTTGGAAGCGGAATCAATCCGCGACGGCATTATGTCGGTTTCGGGTGGATTGAATTTACAGAGCACGGGCGGATCGATCCTTTCTTACAAAGACCGGCAGTATGTGGCCAACACGGAGAAGGGAGGGCGCGTGGACTATGAGCGTAACATTCGCGCGGTGTATATCCCGGTGGTGCGGAGTTCGATGTATGACGTGTTCACCGCGTTCGATCTGCCGGACCCGACAATGCTGAATGGCGACCGGGACGCGACAGTAGTGGCGCCGCAGGCGCTGTTCATGATGAATGGCGCGGTGATGCTGCGGCACAGTAAACAGATGGCCGAAGGGTTACTGGCAAGGACTGATTTGGACGATGCGGGGCGTGTGCGGGACGCGTACGAACGCGCATTATCGCGGCCGGCGACGGGCCGGGAAGTGGATCAGGCGCTGACCTATGTGGCGCGTATGCAGGAAGCCTGGAAGGGCAGCCGCGCGAGCGCGTGGCAAAGCTTCTGTAAGTCGCTCCTGGCGTCGAACGAATTCATTTATATCAATTGAGGCAAACAGCATGAACCGGCATTGGAACTCCTATTTGAATCAGACATTGACGCGGCGGGAACTGCTGCAGGTGTCGAGCGCGGGCTTCGGCAGCTTGGCGCTGGCGGGGATGTTGGAGGCCTCGGCGGGGCCGTTGGCCGTGAAGCCGCCCCATTTTCCGGCCAAGGCGAAGCGGGTCATCTTCCTTTTCATGCACGGAGGGCCGTCCCAGGTTGACACGTTTGACTACAAGCCATTGTTAAAGCGCGACCACGGAAAGCCGTTGCCGTTTGAACGCCCAAAGGTCGTCTCGAGCGAGACATTCAACTTACTGCAATCGCCATGGGCGTTTAAGCAGTATGGACAGAGCGGGGCGTGGGTGAGCGACCTCTTCCCGGAGACGGCGAAGATGGTGGACGATATGTGTTTTATTAAGTCCATGTGGGGGTCTAACTCGCGACATGGCGGAGCGCTATTGGAGTTACATACCGGCAGCGACACGTTCGTCCGGCCCAGCATGGGTTCCTGGGTGACTTATGGGCTGGGCAGTGAGAACTCGAACATGCCCGGCTTTATCACGATATGCCCGTCGCAAAGCCATGGCGGAGCGAATAATTTCGGGTCGGCGTTTCTGCCGGCACCGTATGCCGGGACGTCGATTGGGTCGGTTGGCATTGCGGCCCGGGACGCGAAAATTCCGTTTATCACGAATAAAGAAACGCCGCGGCCGATTCAGAGAATGGAGATTGACTACAGCCAGGAGTTAAACCGGAAGCAGTTGGAATTGACGGGGCCGGACCGGGCATTGGAAGGACGGATTGAGTCTTTTGAGCTGGCATTCCGGATGCAGACGGAGGCTCCGGAGTTACAGGACTTGAGCGGAGAGTCCGAGGCGACGAAGAAGTTATACGGATTGGATAATCCAATTACCGAGGACTTTGGACGGCAGTGTTTGATGGCTCGGCGGTTTTCGGAAAAAGGCGTGCGGTTTGTCCAGGTGAGCCATACCTATAAGTGGGACCAGCATGAACGGTTGAAGCGGGATCATGAGCAGAATGCGCGGGAGGTAGACGTGCCGATTGCGGGTTTGCTG
>SHUN01000067.1 GCA_009697495.1 Bryobacterales bacterium
CCAATCCTTGTTGAACCAGCCGGAGTTGGACCGTGAGATGACGAAGTTGTCGATATTGGCGACGGAGTTGACATTGGAAATCTTGTCGAAGACGCCCTGGAGAGAGTCGCGTTCATTGGGCGGGCCGTAGTATTCCCAACGGAGGCCGAGATTTAGGGTGAGATTGCGCCGGATCTTGAAGTCGTCCTGGAAGAAGAGGCCGAGATCGCGGAAGACGGTATTGCGGACGCGAGGGGCACCGGCTTCCTGGAATGCCTGGAGGTCACTGTAGTAAGTCTGGGTGATGTCGCCGACGCGGCCGAGAACGTCGTTGAAGAGGCCGTCGAAGACCTGGCGCTGGGCGCTGGTTAGCGTTTGCGGGCCGAAGGTGGCGGGGACGTTGTTGCCGGGCGCGGTGCGGCTGAGGCTGACGTTGGGGTAGACGCCGCCGAAGTTGTAGCCGTACTGGAGGACGCGGCGAAAGTTGAAACCGCCTTTGAAGGTGTGTTTGCCGCGGAGGAGAGTCAGGTTGTCGGTAAGGTCAATGACCGGGGAGTTGCGGCCTTGGCCTAGGCCGCTGTTTATGGGGTCGGTATAGAGATTAGAGATAACGGCGATGCCACCCGTGCGGTACGGGCGGATAAAGTCAGCCGTGGCACTTTGGTAGCCGATGCGGAATTCATTGATGACTGACGGGCTGATCGTCCAATCGCTGCCGATGCCGTAGCCCCAGCGGGCACCGCCCTGAGCGCCATCGGGGAGGCCGGGATAGCGCTGTTCGGCGCTGTTGAGAGAGTCAATGGACTGGTTCCACTGGCGGCTGTAGCGGACGAAGAGCCGGTGGTTCTGGGTCAAGTTGTAATCGACTTTGGCGGTACCCTGTTCTTCGCGAGAAGGGGCGGGAACGTTGAAGCGGAAGGCGGCGGTGTTGAAGCCGTCGCCGACGTCGGTGTTGTTGGGCGCGGGCATCATGGCCATAAGGTCGCGCATCTTGGGGTCAATGCCGCGGCCAATCGGATCGGCGGCGGGAATGTTGAAGGAGCCGCCCGGCCAGCGAAAAATACCGAGTCTGGCTTCCGGAGTGAGAACGGTGCGGTTGCGAGTGACGCCTTGCGTGGTGCGCCGGCCCTGGTAGTTGGTGTAGAAGAACAGCTTGTCCTTGATGACGCGGCCGCCGAGTGAGCCTTCGTAGAGGTTCTGGATGAAGACGGGGCGAGCGGTCCGGCTGGCGTTGTTGAAGTACGGATTGGCGTTGAAGACGGTGTTACGAAGGTAGTTGCCGAAGCTACCGTGAAATTGATTGGAGCCGGAGCGAGTGACCATTTCCACCTGGCCGCCCGCGTTGCGGCCGTATTCCGCTTTGCCGCCGTTGAGGATGATGCGCACCTCTTCGACGGAGTCTGTGTTGACGGAAGTCATAGAGAGGCCGAGGCGGGGGACGACGGCGTCATTGGCGTCGATGCCGTCGAGCCGTGTGTTGTTGGAGCCTTGGCGGGCGCCATTGATGCGGGAAAAGGATGGGTCGCCGGGATCGATGGAGACGCCGGTGGACATAGCGACAAAGGAGAGCGGGTTACGACCGAGGGCGGGCAGCGTGTCGATGGCCTTCATGTTGATCGTGCGGGCCATGGTGGCGTCGGCGGTGTTGACGACGGCGGCGTTGGCTTCAACGGTAATGGACTCGGTTACTGCGCCCACTTCAAGGGTGATGTTTTGGCGCAGCGTCTGGGATGCGTTTAGTTCGAGGCCGGAGACGACGGCCTTACGAAAGCCGGCGGCCTCGACGTTGATTTCATATTCGCTGGGCGGGAGGGAGGCGAAGAGGGCGATGCCCGTTGCGTCGGTGGACAGGATGCCACCTATCGGAGCCTGCTTGCGTAAGTCGCGAAGACTGACTTTGGCGCCAGCGACCATGGCCGAACTTCCATCTTGGACAACGATTTCCAGGCGGCCGTTCAGAACCTGCGCCGAAGCGGGGGTCATCAGGCAAAACAGTAGCATTGCTGACCCAGCGAATTGTTTCATTGGAGTAACCTTTCCCAAAGGACCTAAATTAACTCATCATACATAGATTCGGAACGCCTTTGTGATGCTATGCTTCGGTGCGGCCGGGGCGGGCGAATTCCAGATACTCCTGTTTGGGGATGCCGGGCTCAAAACAGCGGCGGCAACGGGCCTCATACATCCCGGCGGCGCCGACGACGATGAGGTCCTCGCTTTCAAAGAGGCGTTGCGTGTGCTTGGCGGGGTTGCCGCAGCGCATGCAGATGGCGAGGGTTTTGGTGATGGATTCGGCCAGCGCCAGCAGTTCGGGAATTGGCGGGAAGGGGCGGCCGAGGTAGTCGGTGTCGAGTCCCGCGATTAACACCTGCTTGCCGCTGTCGGCGAGTTGCTGGGCGATTTCAATGAGATGCGGGCCGAGGAAATTGGCTTCGTCGAAGCCGATGACCTGGGTTCGCCAGTCGAGGAGGGTGAGAACTTCGCGGGCGTCCTTAACGACTTGTGAGGACATGCGGGTATCGGCATGGGAGACGATTTCGTCGGGCGAATAGCGGTCGTCGAGAACCGGTTTGAAGACCTGGACACGTTTGCGCGCGATCTTGGCCCGGCGAAGGCGGCGAATGAGCTCTTCGCTCTTCCCGGAGAACATCGGCCCGCAAACGACTTCAATCCAGCCGAGGTTGCCTGTCACAATATCCATAGCCCTTTATCATGGCACGCACACTGGAACTGGAACTGATGGACGACGCCCCGGACACGGATGTTGCGGCGAGTCTGCGGGACCTGTCGCGGATCAACCGCTGGCTGGGCGGGAACCGAACGCTGACAGGGCTGCTGGACCCGTATTTGCGCCGGAATCCGCGGGCGCTGATTCTGGATGTTGGCGCGGCGAATGGCGAGACGCTGCGGTGGCTTGCCGTCCGATATCCGCAGGCGCGGATGGTGGCGTTGGACCGGGCGGAGCGGCTGCTGCGGATGGGCGCGGGCGACCGCGTGGCGGCCGATGTCTTTGCGTGGCCGGTGCGGGCGCGGAGTGTCGACATCGTGATCTGCAGTTTATTTCTGCATCATTTCGACGACGGCGGGGTGCGGCGAATATTGGCGAATTTTGAGGAAGCGGCGCGGGAAGCGGTGATCGCGGTGGATCTGCACCGGCATCCGTTGGCGCGCGGATTTCTGCCGGCGACGCGGTTCGCCGCAGGGTGGCATCCGATGACGGTTCACGACGGGGTGATTAGCGTGAAGGCCGCGTTCACGCCGGAGGAGTTGCGGGCGTTGGCGCCGCGGGCGCGCGTTCGATCGCACTGGCCATGGTTTCGATTGTCGCTGGAAATTGATGTCAGTCGAGCTCGATGAAGCCGGTTAGATAGAGTGCGCCGTGGCCGCTGATGCGAACGCGATCGTCGCGATCTTCGCACCAAAGCTCGCCGCCTCGGGGGGAAATCTGGCGGGCGAAGAGGCTGGTTTTGCCAAGGCGCGCGGCCCAGTACGGCGTGAGGGTGCAGTGCGAAGAGCCGGTGACGGGATCCTCATCGATGCCCTGCGCGGGCGCGAAGAAACGGGAGACGAAGTCGCAATCGTCGCCGGGGGCGGTGGCGATGAAGCCAAAGGTTGGCAGGGCCTTTAGGGCTTCCCTATTTGGCCGGAGTGCCAGGACATCGGCGGCGGATGCGAAGACGCACATGGTATCGCGGGCGGTGAGAATGAACTGGGGCGGGGCACCGAACGCCTGGGTGATGGCGTCGTTGGCGGCCTGTTCAACGCCGGGGCGACTAGGGAAGTCGAGCGTGTATAGGTCGCCCGAACGCGATACAGTGAGCGGGCCGGAGCGGCTTTGAAATGTGACTTGATCGCCGCCGAAACCGAGGCAATCCATCAAAACAAGAGCCGCGGCAAGAGTGGCGTGGCCGCAAAGATCGACTTCGACGGCGGGGGTGAACCAACGCAGGCGGTAGCCGTCGGGTTCGGCGACGAAAAAGGCGGTTTCGGCGAGATTGTTTTCGGCGGCGATGTCGAGCAGCGTCTGGTCTGGGAGCCACTTTGGGAGCGGAATGATGGCGGCGGGATTACCGGCGAAGCGACGTTTTGTAAATGCGTCGATTTGATATAGGGGAAATCTCATCCCACTACTGTACGTGGGCGCGGAGGGGTTCGTGAAGTACCAATTGATCGAAAATCGCCAGTACCTGTTTGCGGTAGTGATAGAGCTGCTTCAGGCTGTCGCGAAAAAGTTCATCGTCATATTGATGGCCATGGAGCCATTTTTTCAACAGTTCCATTGGGACGTCAATGTCGCGACGCAGCGACTCCACATTATGGCCGCGCAGGAAAAGGCCGTAGAACATGGCGGCTTCACGCCTCGGCGCGAGCGGATCGGAGAGGTCCCGATTGGCACTGAGGAATTCCAGCGGTGGTGTAGGTTCGGCGCGTTGCACGGCAGGTACGAAACCACGAGTATAAACGGACGGGCGTCCGGGGATCAACAAGTTTTTCACTTGAGGATTTTTTCGCGCATCGGAACCCAGAGCCGGAAGACAAGCGGGTTTTCGAGCCAAGTGCGCATCCACGCGGCCATTTCGGCTTTCGCAGCGCGCTTTTCCGGGGCGACACGTTGGTTCATCGCAGCGAGCTTGGCGTGATTCTTGGCTGTGATTACGATTCGGCGCGTGAGGCGGCGCGTATCGGCGTTGCCCTTTTCGTACGAATCGGCGAGGGCTAGAAGGGATTCGCGGAGCGTGGCGAAAGTGTCCTGATTGACGCCGGCGACGAGGGTATGGAGTTTGGTTTCGGTTAAACGGAGGCGGTGGCGGAGGTTGGATTCGGCGATGGGGGCGAGCAGTTGGAGCAGTTCATCGAAGTGGATCAACCCGACTTCGGCGGGGGCTTGTTCGCGCAGCCAGGCAACGAGCGTGTCTTGTTTGGAGGGCATCTTAACTGTGTCAGTTCCGGAAGTCCGCTCCCTTACGGTCGCGGCTCGGTACCACGGTCGCGGCTCGGTACCACGGTCGCGGCTCGGTACCACGGTCGCGGCTCGGCACCACGGTCGCGGCTTGGCACCACGGTCGCGGCTCGGTACCGCATTCCGAGCCGCGACCGTAAGGGAGCGGTTGCGACAGTCATGTCATTACAGGCATCTAAGCACCGCGGCCGCGACGCCAGGCGATGACGGACCGCGCGTGTTCGGCGTAGGTTTTGGAGAAGTTATGACGGCCGGTGCCATCGCCCTTGGCGACGAAGAAAAGATAGTCCGAAGCGGCCGGGTGGAGCGCGGCGGAGAGCGCGGCGCGGCCGGGATTGGCGATGGGTCCGGGCGGCAGGCCGGCCACGGCGTAGGTGTTGTAGGGGTGAAGGCGCTGGAGATCGGACTTGTAAATTTTCCCGCGCCAAATGCCTTCCAGCATGGCGGAGTAGATGGTGGTGGGATCGGCCTCCAGCTTCATTCCCAATTGCAGGCGATTGCGATAGACGGCGGCGACAACGGCGCGCTCTTCGGGTGCGCCGGTTTCCTTCTCCACCAGCGAGGCCAGCGTGACGGCGGCGAGCGCGTTTGGCCCGCCGTCGGCTAGTTTCCATTCTTTTCGGAACTGATCAGTTAAGAGGCGGCATAGCACCTCGGCGGTGGTCTTTCGGGGCACGTAGTACGTGGACGGGAACAGGAAGCCTTCGAGCGACGGGGCGTGCGGCGCGAGGTCGCGGATAAGCGCGGGATTACGCGCGGCGTTGATGAACGCGATTGCTTTCGCGAAACCGGCTTGTTCGACGGCGCCGGCGATGTCGTAGAGGTTGTAGCCTTCGGGGATGCGCAACTCCACCAGATAGACGTCGCCGCGCTTGAGGCGATCGGCCACTTCCCACACGGTGGCCGGTTTGTGGAAGCGGTATTCGCCGGCTTGCCAGCGTTGACCGGGGCGGAGGGCGCGGGCGGCGAGGAGATGCCAACGCGAAGGGATGACGCCCGCCGCGGCCAGGCGGCTGGCTATTTCCATGGTTCCGGTGCCCTTCGGGAACTCGATGAATTGCTCGCTGGGGAGGATCTGGCGGTTGAGCGAGAGGCCAATGGAGCCCGCGGCGGCGATTAAGACAACGGCAAGGATGATGAAGATTCGCTTCATTGGGCGGCCAGAAAACTGTCGAGAATAATCTGCGCGGCGAGGCGGTCCACGCCGCCATCGCGCTGCGCTTTGCGCCCAGTTTCGCGCAGCATGTGGCCGGCTTCCTGCGACGTCATTCGCTCATCCCACATCCGGTACGGCACGCCGGAATGTTCGGATAAGCGCGCGGCGAAGGCTTCGGCTTCGACGCTCATTTCACTCGCGGTCCCGTTCATGTGAATCGGGTTGCCGACGACGAGCAGATGGACGTCTTTGTCCCGGATGATGGCGTGTAGATGCGCCAAGTCCTTGCGGAGGCTGCGGGAGAGGAGCGTCTCCAGGCTGTGGGCCATCATCCCGAGCGGGTCGCTGATGGCGAGTCCGATCCGTTTCCGCCCATAATCGATGGCTAAAATCCGCATTTACTCTAATTATAGAATCCTCCATGATAAAGTATCGGAATAGCGGGGCAGCTTGGCGGTTCAGGACACTACATCCCCTTCGATCGTACAGATTCGAAATACTGGCGGCGTACTCTTCACGTTCGGTGTTTTGGCAGCGCTATTGTATTTCGGTCGGTTGTTCATCGTTACCCTGCTGCTTTCGATTTTTATCGCCTTCATACTTGAGCCGATTGTGAACCTGTTCATGCGCATGCGGCTGCCGCGCGGGTTCGCCAGTTTTCTTGTTTGCAGCCTGGCGTTGGTGGTGATCTATGCCGGGGCGCTATTGGCCTATTCGCAGGCGGCCGGCATCTGGGAGGAACTGCCCTCTTATAGCCAACGCATCAGCCAGATCACGGAGAAGGTGCTGGTGGAAGTGGAGGGTGCCGAGAAGGCCGTGAATGATCTGTTAACGCCGCGCCGCATCCGTGACCAGCAGCGCTACGCGCAGCAGCAGGCCGAAGCGCAGAAGCAGCCATCGACCGCGCGCCGGCGCCGGGCCACGGATCCGCCAATGGCGCCGCTGCTACCGCCGCCCGTGCAGGAGGTGCGTATCCGGGCGGACCGGTCTCCGGTGGTGGAATACCTCTATGAAAACTGGCGCCAGTTCTACGACATTCTGTTGATGTCGTCGTTCGTGCCGTTTTTGGTGTACTTTATGCTGAGCTGGCGCGACCATTTCGTGCACAACTTTCTGCGGGTGTTTCAGGGGGAATCGCGTGGGATTGCGGCGGCGACGCTGGACGGAATCGCGCGGATGGCGCGTGCCTACGTTGTCGGCAACTTCATACTGGGGCTGCTGCTGGCGCTGGTTTCGATGGGCTTCTTCTGGGTCGTGAAAGTGCCGTATTGGCTGATCGTCGGGCCGATGAGCGGCTTCCTGAGTCTGGTGCCTTATATCGGCATGCCGCTGGCGATTATTCCGCCCTACCTGGCCGCGTTGACGGTTTATGACAACCTGGCCGACTACCTGGTGATCGGGACTACGGTGGCGTTTTTTCATCTGCTGGCGCTAAATCTTTTGTATCCCAAGCTTGTCGGCTCGCGGGTGCATTTGAACCCGCTGGCGGTCACGGTGGGCCTGATGTTTTGGGGATTTCTTTGGGGCGGCATCGGGCTGGTGCTGGCCATCCCGCTGACGGCTTCCATCAAAGCGATTTGCGATCAAGTGCCTGGGCTGAGCGGTTATGGGCGCCTGATGGGTGATTAGCTGTGCTAGGCTGCCTGTTATGGATCGACGACAATTATTGATTTCCGGCTTGGGCTTGTCCGCCGCTTCTTTGTTCGCCAAACGCCTGAAACTGGACCGGACGCGTCTATCCACCGTGACCGACGAGAGCGGCAAAACGCCCGCCGAAAACTTCGAATTTGCTAAGAAATACGGCCTTCGGTACTTGGAAGTGCGGCAAGTTCCGGGCGCCAAAATGCATTACGCCGACATGCCGGAAGCGGATCTGAAGACGGCCGCGAAGGAGTTCGCCGATAACGGAGTGAAAGTCTCGTTCTTCAACTCGGGTCAATGTAAATTTGCATTGCCCGGCACGGATTACACGCGCCAGAGGCCAGAGACGCCGGAAGTGAAAGCGAAGCGCGTGGCGCGGGATCAACAGAGCTTCGACAAGCGCATGGAGACGCTGGGGAAGTCTATTCGCGCTTCACAGATTCTGGGTTGCGACAAGGTTCGCATCTTTGCTTTCTTGCGTGTCGCGGAACCGGAAAAAGTGATGCAGCGGGTCTATGATGTGATCGGCCCGATGGTGAAAGTGGCGGAGAAGGAAGGCATTAAGCTCCTGCTGGAAAACGAAGTGGCGTGCAACGTCGCGCGTTGCGACGAGTTGGCCGCTGCGATGAAGGCCATTCCTTCGAAAGCGTTCGGTATTAACTGGGATCCGTTGAACGGCCATCACTTGAAGGAAGAAGTTTTCCCCCATGGCTATGCGCTGCTGCCGAAGAAGAAGCTGTGGAATGTGCAAGTGAAGGGCAAGAGCATTTTGAAGGAGTTTCCGGCGGATTATTTGGATTGGGCGGCGATTTACGCGGCGCTTGAAAAGGATGGATACGCGGGGCAGGTTGGGCTGGAGTGTCACATCTTTGGTGAGCAGTTGATCCAGCGATCGCACCAGTGCATGCAGGAGATGATTCGGCTGGCCGAGCAGCGGCAGTCGTAATCGGGTACATATGCCCAGCAAGACGTTGCTCATTTGCGCGGGCATTGGGTTGTTGGTGATTGGCGCGATGATCGGCGGGGGGCTTTTTGCCACTCGCGGCACGCGTTTGGAGTTGAATGGCAGCGTTCGCAAGACGCGCGTGGCGGCGTTGAGCGCGACGCGTTCGGTGGTGGTGCTCGACTTTCGGGCCACGAATCCGTCCGATTATCCTTTCGTCGTGAAGACGGTGGAAGTGGAAGTAACGCTCGCGAATGGCAAGAAGGAAATCGGCCAATATGTGCCGGAAGTAGACGCGAAAACGCTATTTCCGGCGCTTCCGGCGTTGGGGGATAAGCTTGCGGTGTCGATCGGGACGGGCGAGAAAATCGGCGGGAAGCAGACGGTGGAGCGCATGGCGGCAGCGAGTTTCCTATTGCCGGAAAGCGATTTGGCGGGGAGGAAAGGTGTCGTGCTGCGGTTGCGCGACGTGGATGGACCGGTGGCGGAACTGCGTTAACGTTTTTCGAGATGGGCGAGCGGATTGTCGAACGGGAAGCCGAACAGGCGGGGGTTCTCGCCGATGACGGCGGCGGCAAAGATGTAATAGACGTAGTTATACGTTTCGGCCGGCCACTTGTCTTTGTATTTCGCCAACACTTGCCAGAAGTTCCGCTCTTTCGGGTTGGCGGGCATGGATTGCAGCAGCTTGATGATGCGGTGTTCGCCCCAGTTATACGAGGCAATTACGAGCAGCCCTGAGGCTTGCGCGTCAGTGGAATAAATGTCTTTGATATAGCGGGACGCGGCGACGGTGGACTTCTCCCAGTTGTGCCGGTCGTCACCGGGGTCAGGGCGGGGGAGTTCGAATAAAGGGCCGGTCTTCAATCCGTATTTTTCGCCCGTTTCCGGAATAAATTGCCACATTCCCTTGGCGTGGCCTTTATAAGTCATGGGGCCGCTGATGAACGGATCGAAGTTACTTTCCTGCATGGCGAGATAGAAGAACTGTGGCGGTAATCCGCGGTCGAGAAATTCTTTGGGAATGCGCTTGTCATAGCCATTGGCGATGGCTCGATCGACGGCGGTTTTGTATCGCGATGACGATTGCCACTTAGTGATATAGCTCTTCACTTCGGTGAGGAACTCCGGCGGCGCGGCGAGTTCGCATTCCCCGAAAACCCGCGCCATGCGGAGGATCAGTTTATCTTCTTCGCTCAACGCCTTATCGTAGAGCTTCAGGCCGGAAAGGAAGTTATTGTACTGATTTTCCATGGCCATCCGGCGCTCGCGGAACTTGCGGATTTGCTCTGCGCCCTGCGG
>SHUN01000068.1 GCA_009697495.1 Bryobacterales bacterium
CTTGCCGTCAGATTCTCTGGGAGTTCTGCGGCGACATCCCCGTAATTCTCACCAATCTGCACGGCCTCACTCGCGAATTTTCCGTCGGCCAGCTCATCCCGGAGGCATTTGATGATTCGTTATTGGGCTAGCCTGTTCTTCGTGCTCAGCACTTACTCCGCTGAACCCGTGGATCTCATCCTCTCCGGCCGCCAAGTCGTCACCATGGACGCCGCCCAACGCATTATCGCCGACGGCGCAGTCGCCATCAAGGGCGAAAGAATCGTCGCCGTCGGCCCCCGCGCCGATATCGACAAAGTCTACAAAGCCAAACAGCGAATCGACCGCCCCGACGCCCTCATCACCCCCGGCCTCATCAACACCCACACCCACGCCCCCATGAGCCTCTTCCGCGGCATCGCCGACGATCTGCGTTTGCAGGATTGGCTCGAAAAATACATTTTTCCCGCCGAAGCCCGCAATGTTACTCCCGAATTCGTCCGCGCCGGTACTCAATTAGCTGTCCTGGAAATGTTACTCGGCGGCACCACCACTTACACCGACATGTATTACTTCGAGGAAGTCATTGCCGAGGCCACCGCCGCCGCCGGCATGCGCGCCGTCCTCGGTCAGACTATCATCGCCTTCCCCGTGCCCGACGCCAAGACGCCCCAACTCGCCCTCGCCCGCGCCGAGGCGTTCCTCAAACAGTTCGCCGGTCACCGCCTCATCACCCCAGCCGTCGCCCCCCACGCCCTCTACACCAACAGCGACGAATCCCTCCAAGCCTCCCGCGCGCTGGCCAATAAATACGGCGCTCCGCTGCTCATCCACGTCGCCGAAACCAAACGCGAATTCGACGAAAGCAAGCAAAAACGCGGACTCACACCCGTCCAGGCCCTCGCTAAACTCGGCGTCTTTGACGGCCGCACCGTCGCCGCCCACAGCATCTGGCTGGATGACGAAGACATTGCGATCCTCGCCCGCAAACAGGTCGGCGTCGCTCATTGCCCCTCCAGTAACATGAAGTTATCCAGCGGCGTCGCCCCGCTCCCGAAGTTACTCAAGCTCGGCGTCGCCATTGGACTCGGTCCCGACGGACCCGCCGGCTCTAACAACGACTTCAACTTATTTGAAGAAATGGACCTCGCCGCCAAGTTACAAAAAGTCATTACGATGGACCCCGAAGCGCTCCCCGCCAAGACAGCTTTCACCATGGCCACCATCGGCGGCGCGCGCGTCCTGGGATTGGAAAAGGAAATCGGCTCCATCGAAGCCGGCAAACGCGCCGACGTCATCGCCATTCGCCTCGACGCCCCGCACGCCTGGCCCCTGTTTAACGTCTATTCCCAACTCGTCTACGCCCTCAAAGCCTCCGACGTCAGCGATGTCATCGTCAACGGCAAACTCCTTGTTCGCGATCGTAAAACACTTACGTTAGACAAATCGAAGATACAAGCCGAAGCCGAACGTTATCTCGGACGTATCCGTAAAAGCATTACGTACTAAGGTTTTGCCTGTCAGCACAAACCTAGTAACGTCTTACGAGAATCTACACCGCAATCTTTCACTTCCTTTATGAAGCGAAAAGCTAGCGTACTCGGCGTCCCGGATTATCCGGAAACGAATAGAGATACGTCTGCATTTCGCAAGAGAGAGAGGAACATAGATGAATCACACTTTATTAACAGCCGGCTTGCTCGCCGTCGCCGCCGCCAGCCAGGCTTTTGCTGGAACGCTAACATTTACCGACCGTGGAACCTGGATTTCCCAGATCACAGGCCTCACTAATTTCGACGGCGGCACGCAAGCCGCTGGCACTTCCCTAAGCATAGCCAATGGCGGATTGTTTTCCACCAACTTGCAAATCAACGGTTACGGCATCGACATTAATAGCCCCTTGAACCTGATCCGCGCCAACGCCGGCCCGTCGTCAACTTATTACAACTGGGGCACCGGAACCATTATCACCACACAGGACAAAACTGCCGTAAACACCATCTTCGCGCGCATCTCTTTCCCCAGCCCCGTTAGCGCCTTCGGCTTCAACTACGGCGCCGGCGGCTGTCAAGCCTACTTTGCCGGCTGCACCCCCGGCGCCGCCGCCGGCGTCACCATCAAACCAAGCGGCCTTGCCGACGTTAACATCACTACCGTTGCAAACGCACCCCTCGCCTTCTGGGGCGTGGTCAGCGACACACAAACCTTCACCTTCGCCGACATCTACATCGCCGACACCAACCGTTACATCGTCCTCGACGACATCGCCCGTGGTTCCTTTGAAGTGCTACCGCCCCCAGCCGAAACCGCCGAGCCCGGCACGCTCCTCCAACTCGCGATGGGCGCAGTTATCCTCGCTGTAGCCCGCCGGAAATTCGGCTCCGCCCAAACCCAAACGGCCTGATTTTTACTCCGCAGACGACCAGGTAATGCCGCGTGAAACCTCCGGGTTCTCACGCGGCGAGTTTTTTGCCCCGGACCTTGATAAAATCGAAATGCAACATGCCGACTGCACTCTCCATACTGCTCGCGTTGACGCTGCTCCCCGCGGCGCTCGACGCACAAAAGAAAAAGAAGAAACCGAAAATTGAGATCACCCAAACGCTTGAGGTCTTGCCCGATCCACCGGCATCGGTCACCGTCGAAACGGCCAAACTCGAATTCCTCGCCTCCCCCCTCTCCGGCAAAGGCCTCCTCTCCCAACAAATCCGCGACGCCCTGAAATCTCTGCGCGCCCAGGCCGGGTCCCGCCCCATCGTCAAAATCCGCGCCTTCGTTTCCGGCACCGGCGATCAGCGCCGCGTTGCTTCCATCGTCAGCGAAACCTTCGCCGAAAAGAAACAACCCCTTCCCGCCGTCTCCACCATTCAAGTCGGCCAACTCGGCCTCGAAGGCGCTCAAATTGTTCTCGAAGCCGTCGTCACCAACAGGAAATCGGTTAACCCCCACGGCCTCGCTTTTCTCAGCGGCATGGGCGGCGTCGGCCCCGAACCTCCTGAAAAAATCTCCCCCATGCTCGACAAAGCCATCGCCGATCTCACCCGCGCCGCCCGCGCCGCCGGGAGTGAACCCGGCGATGTCACCCGCGTCACCTGTCTGCTCTCCTCCTCTGCGCCCATTTCCGAAGTCCGCTCCCGCATCGCCGCCGCCTTTCCATCAGCCGTTCTCACCGCCGTCCAGGCCGAGCGTCTGCATGACAAGTCGCTCGCCGAATGTGAAGCCGTCGCCCGCCTTCGCAAAAATCCAGCCGCCGCCCTCGTCCTGTTGAATCCGCCCGACATGAACCCCTCCCCCATGTACTCCAAAGTCGCCCTCGTCGGCTCGGACAAAGTGATTCTCACCGGCGCTCAACTCGCTTTCCACTCCGAAGACAAAGACGTCCAACTCGCCTTCCAGCGCATGGCCAAGGTCCTTGAAGCGGCCCACTCGTCCATGAAGTACGTGGCCTTCTCCAGCCTCTATTCCCTGACAAACTCCATGTCAGCCAAAATCCGCGCCATTCGTTTCGACCACTACGACAAAACCCGCCCCCCGGCCAGCACCCTGCTCCTCTTTGAAGGCCTCCCGTCCATGGACGCATCCTTCGCCATTGAACTGGTAGCGGTGCCGCAATAATGGACGAAAAACCCGACGTCGCCCGCGAACTGGCCCGTCAACACTACGACGCCGGCGACCCGCTCGGCTGGTTCGAAGCCCTCTACAAACAAGCCAACGGCAAGTTCGACACCATCCCCTGGGCCGATCGTGGCGTCAATCCCCATCTCGCCGCCTGGTGTGTACGTGAATTGCATCCCCGCCCCGGCGCGCGCGTTGTCGTCATCGGCTGCGGCCTCGGTGACGATGCCGAGTATCTCGCCGCCCGCGGAGCCGTCGTCACCGCGTTCGACTTATCCGAAACCGCCATCCAGTGGTGCCGCCAACGTTTCCCGCAATCCACCGTTACTTACAAAGTCGCCAACTTACTCGAATTCGTTGGAGACTTCGATCTAGCCGTAGAAATATACACACTCCAGGCCATGCCGCCCGCCCTCCGCGCCCAAGCCATCGAATCCGCCGGCAACTTAGCCCGCGACTTACTCATCATCTGCCGCGGCCGTGAAGAAACAGATCCGCCCGGTCAACTGCCATGGCCGTTGACGCGGGCGGATCTGGAACCGCTTAGTAATCTAGGTTTGTCTATTCAAAACTTCGAGGACTTCGACGATCCATTCCAACCCGGCACTCGCCGCTTCCGCGCTTACTGGCGCCGGTAACGCCGGGCCAGGAAAACCATCGCCGCGCCAGCCGCCGTCAACAGCATCGACCCGGGTTCGGGAACGCCGTTCGCCTGCGGTTCGCCATAGATGAAATCGTCCATCACAACCAGATCGACCCCACCCGCGGGATTATCCAGGATGCCCGCCCCCAACGCCGCATTTCCCGACTGAATGATAATCCGGCTGTACCGGTTCGTATCGGTCAGACCCAGGAAAGACAGTCCGCCACTAGCGCCGACCGGAACCGAAAACTCCCCGCCGTTCGAGCCATCTCCGAGAAATACGGTGAACTTCGTCGCTCCCGCTGTCTCCGCGTCCGTAAAAATGGCGCCAAAGCCGGAAACTGACGCCGGTGTATTCGTCCCAGGAACGAAAAAGTCGATCTGCATGATATTCGACCCCGTCGCCGTAAAAAGCCGTTGGGCGGAAAAAATCTGAAACTGCGCCGTGTAGGACGCGTCGATATTGCCAAACTTTACCGGCGTGCCGCTCGCCGCGGTGGAGCTCACTTGAAACCCCGATCCGCTAGTCGAAAACACAGCCCCACGAGGCGAATTCGAGTTAAAGAAATTCGCTGGCAGACTGTTCGGCGCCGAAAATCCATCCGGGACCCCATCCCAATTAATCTCCCTGCGACCGCTCCCAAAAGAGCCGGCGACATTGGCGTTCAGCGCCCCCAAGGCGGTCCGAAAGCTGTCAACAGTTGCCTGAATGTCGGCTGGCCCGGCTCCGGTGGCGGTGAATACCGCCCCCTGGGCCGAAAATGCGAGGCGGCCAAAAGCATGGCCGGAATGCAAATTAAGTTATTCATGAATACAAGTGTTCCTCCTCAAAACAGTCTACGCGTCGTTCCGAAAAAAGAAGTAAGCGTATTGTAAGGAAAAAGTAAAGTTTGTGTCTGCGCTAAAATGGCTAGCGTCATGAAGGCGCTCCTTTTCCTAGTCGCCGCTGGCATCACCATCGCCCAACCCGCCCTTCCGCCCACTGACACCTTTGGCCTTACGACCCAGCGTGGTCCCCGCGCCTCTATTTGCCGCCGATGACTTCTTCGAGCGTCTCCGCCCGCAAAATTCTGTGCGTCCAGAGATCCGCCTGGCTGGAGGTGGCTGTGTCCAAGCGCTTGGCGACAACACTTTAAAATGCCTTGCAACCTGTAACGCATTAGGTTACGGTGCGATAGGTGGCGATCAAAGCGTTTCGGCACAAGGGACTCGAACGGTTCTTCGCCGCCGGCGATGGATCGGGTATCCAAGCGAAACACGCAGTTCGGCTCCGGTTAATTCTTGGCCGCCTGAACGTTGCAACGGTTCCCCGCGACATCGACCTTCCCGGACTGGCGCTCCACCAACTCCACGGATCCAGACGAGGAACCTTGACGGTTAGCATAAGCGGGAATTTGCTCGTTACATTCCGTTGGAACGCCAAAGACGTGGACAACGTGAACTACGAAGACTATCACTGAAACTTCTATGAGAATGCACAACCCTCCCCATCCCGGTGAAGTACTCAAAGCGCTTTGCCTGGAACCCTTGCATCTGACTGTCACCGAGACCGCCCGTGCGCTCGGCGTCAGCCGCAAAACCATTTCAGCCATACTCAACGGACGCTCTGGCATCAGTCCGGAAATGGCTGTCCGCCTCTCCATCGCCTTTGATACAGGCGCTGAAAGCTGGCTCAATCAACAATTGCAATTTGACCTCTGGCACGCCGAAAAGCACCGGAATAGCCTCACTGTTGTCAAATTGTCCGCCGCCTGATCCTACTTCCACCCTCCATCCAACCCCATAAACGCATACGCATACCGCCGCCCAAACTCCCGCAATCCAGCCGAATCAAAATGCAGAACATCGCCCTTATGACCTAAGTCAAAGGAAGATACAAACGCCACCCGCGATCCATTCACCGCTAACATCGCCAACTGCTCATTCACCATCCGCGCCATCGCATAATCGTTCTTCTCCCGCGTATACAAAAACTGTCCTAACTCTCCCACCACAATCGGCACATCCCCTAACTCCGCCCGCAGCGCCGCCATAACAGTCAACCACCGCGGCTGATAAGAGCGAATCAATTCCAGCTTCATCGAATCCGCCTCGCCCTGATGCCACAAAATCCCCCGCAACCGCCCATTCTTCATCGCCACCCGAGCCCGCCGCACCGCATCCGTATACAACTTCCCCCCAACCTTCCATTCATCCAATGAACTCCCGCCCATCGCCGCCGGAATCAGCCCGATCTTTGTCGAAGGCGCCGCTTCCGCCAGAACCCGCGCAAACGATCGCCCCAACCCCGTGCCCAGCCTTTCCGGCCGGTCAAAGTGAATCGGCTCCACCGCCGGCGCCCAGGTCTCCTCCTTCGTCAGCGTAAACACGCGAGGGAAGGGAACTCGGTCTTGATCCTCAATCACTCCCCGCCCCGCCATATTCGATTGGCCAATCAGCAGGAACAACTCCATCTCCTGTCCAAAAACAGCCAGCGCGGAAATCAACAAGAAGTATCGAATCATGAAAGCCATTATAATCGCCAGATGTTCCCGATCCGCGCGCTAACCCTCCTCGCCTGCCTCCTACCGCTCTCAGCCCAATACGATCTCGTCATCGCCAACGGCCGCGTCATGGATCCCGAAAGCGGTCTCGACGCTATCCGCAACGTCGGCGTGACGAATGGCAAGATCGCAGCCATCTCCGCCCGCCCATTGAAGGGCACGAAAACCATCGACGCCAAAAACCACGTCGTCGCTCCCGGCTTTATCGATCTCCATTCCCACGGCATCACCAACGCCGCCAATGAATACCAGGCCCATGACGGCGTAACCACCGCCCTCGAACTTGAATCCGGCGTTACTTCCCTCAAGGCCTATCTCAAATCCCGCGAAGGCAAGGCGCTGCTCAATTACGGCGCGACAATCTCCCACGCCGCCGCTCGCGTTATGGCCATGAAGGAGTTCGCCGCCGAAGCCGCCAAATGGGCCGAGACCACCGAAGTCGCCCGCGGCCTTCGCGAACGCGGCCGCGATCTGTTATTGAAAACCGAAGAAGAATACAGCCAGCTCGCCTTCCTCATGGAACGCGGTCTGAAAGAAGGCGCCCTCGGCCTCGGCGTCATGCCGGCCTACGTCCCCGGCGCCACCAGAAGCGAGGTCTTCAAGGTCTACCAGATGGCCGCCCGCTGGAAAGTCCCCATCTACACCCACGTCCGCGGCCGCGGTGAAGAAGGCGTCCAGGAAGCCGTTGCCAACGCCGCCGGCACCGGCGCCTCCGTCCATGTCGTCCATCTCAACAGCTCCACCCGTTCCGCCATTCCAGCCATGATGGAAATGATCGCCGGTGCCCGCAAACGCGGCATCGACGTCACCACGGAGGCCTATCCCTACACCGCCGGTTCGACGTTTCTGGAATCGGCGCTGTTCGACGAAGGCTGGCAGCAATTGATGGGCATCTCCTACAGCGACCTCCAGTGGCAGGCCACCGGCGAGCGCCTCACCAAGGAGACCTTCGACAAATACCGTGCCACCGGCGGCGTGGTCATCCTCCACTCCATGAAGCCGGAGTGGATTAAACTGGCGATGGCCTCGCCCTTCGTCATCATCGCCTCCGACACCATGCCCTACGCCCCCGGCGCACATCCCCGAGGCGGCGGAACCTTCAGCAAAGTGCTCGGCGAATACGTCCGCGAAATGAAGGTCGCGACGTTAATGGAGGCTCTCCGCCGCATGACGCTCATGCCCGCCCAGCGTCTCGAAGCGATTGCCCCGCAACTCAAGAACAAGGGACGCATAAAGGTTGGCGCCGACGCCGATATCACCGTTTTCGACCCCGCTACCGTAAAGGACACAGGCACCTACCAAACCGGCCCCCGCTTCGCCCTCGGCATCCCTCACGTTATCGTCAACGGCTTGCCAATCGTCGTCGACGGCAAGACCGTCCCCAACGTCTTCCCCGGCAAGCCAATCGCCGGCAACTACGGAGGCAAGGACTAGATGCGCCGCCTCATCGCGGTCCTATTGCTCCTCTCCGGCACCGTCTCCGCCCAAGGCGTCATCTCAACTGTTGTGGGCGCCGACTGGGTCTTCAACGGCGACGGTCTTCCCGCCCTCGATGTGCCTCTCGGCGAAATGAGGGGCGTCGCTGCCGGCCCCGATGGATCCTACTATTTTCTGGACCGAGGCAATCAAATGGTGATGCAGGTGGACGCGCAGGGAACCCTGCGCGTGATCGCCGGCAACGGATTGGCTGGCTCACTCATTCGCTCAGCTCCGTCGGCCCGAAACGTCGCGTTCTCCTCGACCCTTGTCGACATCATCGCTGATGGCCTCGGCAATCTCTATGTCTCCGACACTGTATCCGTCCTCCGCATCGAGTCCACCGGCCGCGTTTCTATCGTCGCCGGAGGCGGTTCGCAGTTTCCCGGCGATGGCGGTCTCGCCACAAATGCGCGCATCAACGCATTTGGTATAGCGTTCGATAAGTCGGGAAATCTATTCATTGTCGACTACATCGGTCACCGTGTTCGCAAAGTGACCCCCGATGGAATTATCACCACCTTCGCCGGCACAGGCGCTGAAACCATGAACGGCGATGGCGGTCCAGCTCCTCAGGCCGGGGTGGCCTGGCCCAGCGCTCTCGCCTTTGACGCCGATGGCAACCTCTTCATCGCTGAACGCAATATCCTTCGCAAAGTAAGCCCCACGGGAATTATCTCAACGCCGCTACCCAGCATCGGATATATCAACGCCCTGCTATTCGAACCCTCAGGTTCCCTCGTACTCGGTACCAGCGGCGGCCTTTATCGGGTGAACGCCGCGGGTGCCGCTATTCGCTTCGGAGATCCTAACTATCTCATCGAGGGCGCCGCGGCCGGCACCGATGGATCCATCGTATTTTGCGATACCCGCCAGAATAAGCTCCTCAAAATGTCGCCGGCGGGTCAGGTCGTGGCCATCGCCGGTAACGGCAAATTCCGCTCCGTTCCTGATGGCACTCCCGCTATCTCTTCCTATCTCTCTACTCCACTCGGCCTCGCTACGAATGCGCAGGGCGAACTCTTTGTCGCCGACTCTGTTTCTTACCGCCTGGTCAAAGTAGCCCCGGACGGCCGCGCCTCCACCGCTGCGCAGCTGAGCTTGTTTTCGCGGCCGAACTCCGTCGTCCTCGACAGTAGCGGAGGCACCTGGGTATCGGACCTTAGCAATATCTATTACACGCCCCGTGGCGGCGCTCGCCGCATCGTCGCCTTTGCCAATTCACCTCGGACCCCGGAATTGAAAACCGTCAGCGCTCTGGCGTTGGACGCTGCAAATAACCTCTACATTAGCGACCCGACCGGTCACCGGATCTTCAAGCTGCCCTCGGAAGGTGTAGCGCAACTGGTCGCGGGAACCGGCGTATCCGGCACCGCTGGAGACAATGGCCCGGCCACTAGCGCCGCGTTGAACGACCCGCAGGGATTGGCCCTCGATCCGTCCGGCAACCTGTTCATCGCCGAACAAAGGAGCCATCGCATCCGCCGCATCACCCCGGCCGGCATTATCTCCACCGTTGCCGGAACAGGTGTCGGCGGCTTTACCGGCGATGGCGGGTTGCCGGTCTCCGCTCAGTTGAACTTTCCTAAAGGGCTTGCCTTCGACGGACTCGGCCGCCTGCTCGTCTCCGACTCCGGCAACTCTCGGATTCGGCGTGTCA